>JAXDJK010000384.1:0-11713 GCA_034665665.1 Acidobacteriota bacterium | reverse complement strand
GGCGCGGCGCGGCGGACGCGTGCCCCGCCACGGGGCTGCGGCTCGCGCGCCCGCCGCGCCGCGCCTGATGTTTTGGGAAGCCGCACGTTCCCCGGGCTAGCGCCCGAGGCTACACTCTTATGCCGCTCCGCGGCGACCTCTCGGCCCGTCCAGTGCGCGTCATTTCGGAAGCCGCTCGCTAGTGCAGTAGTGGGAGCCCGTCTGATCTGCCTCGCGGAGGGAGTTGGCGAAGTGCATGACGCAGGTGCGGTCGGCACAATGTGCGAATCCGAAGGCGTGGCCCAGCTCGTGGACGGTGACCTTCAAAACGCGCTCGCGGAATCGTACGGGATCATCCGGACGGCCGCGGAATGAATCGCGCAGGCGAGGCAGCGCGACGACCGCGACGCGCCCGGGCTTGTTCGCCTGTCCGAAGATGAAATTGAGGCCGGGCGCGTAGGCGTCGGCGTCGATGATGCCGACGACGCGATCGACGCCGACAACGTCGTACCGTTCGAGCTCCTGGAGTAATGCGCTTCCGCGGTACTGCTGCCGTTTTCGGTCGAACGCCGCAGAGGCTCGCGGGATGGGTTGGCCGATGGTGACCTCGCGCTGCAGGAGCGGCGGCAAGTCTCGCTCGAGATTGGCGAGAACATTCGCGGGGACAGGACCGATGGGGACGAGCACGATCTTACGAATGCGGTGCTCGCGGGAGCAGGCCGCAAGAAGAAGCGACAAGAGAATTGCGGATGTGCGAGTGGTCAGCGTGCAACGCATCGGTGATGCGTTGTTGACGCGCACGGCCGGCAGGAAGTTCCTCGCGCTCGGCTGGCGTCATCCGTCAGGAGCGGAACTGTGCGACGTGATCGGTGGCCCATTGGCGGAAGGTGCGTGCGGGACGGTGGGTGACGTCGGCTACGGATGACGTGACGTATGCCGGCTGACCAAGGGCGGCCGCCCAGGCGTTGCGCAACATGTCGAGGACCGCGGGGGGGGCCGGGAGGACGGTGTGCATGTCTTCGGGCGCGATCTCTTCGAAGGTCAACGACCTGCCGAGGGCTGCGCCGATGGTGAGTACCTGTTCGCGCTGCGTCAGGGAATCGGGTCCGGTGATGACGTAATCGCGACCGCGCTGACGGTCGTCGGTGAGCGCGCGGACGGCGACGGCGGCGACGTCGGATTCGTGAATCGGAGCGGTTGCGGCGTCGCCGTAGGGCCAGCGGACGATGCTCCCCTCGCGAATCTGCTTCCCCCACCAGGGAATCGTGTTGGCGGCGAAGATGCCTGGCCGGACGAAGGTCCACTCCATGCCCGACACCTGGATCACACGTTCGATTTCGGCGTGCATTGCGGCCATGCGGTTCGGCTGCTGAAAGAAGGGATGCGGCGTTTGATGCGGCGAGGAGAGAAAGACGAGGCGAGGTACGTGTCTGGCGATCCGTTCCACTGCCGCGCGAACGGCTTCGGCCGGGGCGGTCCAGAGAAGAAAGAGAACATCGACGTCCCGGAGGGCTGGTTCGAGGCGATCGGGATCGGTGAAGTCGCCGCGCACCACCTCGACGTTTCCGGGCAGTTCGGTGCCCTCGGGATTCCGTGTCATGCCGCGTACTACTACGGTGTTCGACCCAGCGGCTCTTTCGGCAACCAGCTGCGCGACGACTTCGCGGCCGATCGTGCCTGTGGCGCCAGTGACGAGGATTCGCTGCATGCGCGGCATCGTACATGGTTGCCGAGTCGTGAAAGATTTCGCGAATGGTGGCGAGCGGTAGCCATAAGCGTCTCCCTTCCGCGTCCTTGATGGTGTCCAAAGGAGGACGTTCATGATCGGTGTGAAACGCGGTATGGCTGTACTGTTGTCCCTGGGTCTGGCAGCGTCGACGGTGGCGGCGCCGGCTCTTGCACCGTTGGCGGAACCGCAGGGTGAGCGGGTGAGAATCAGCGGGCGTGCGGTCGCGGAGAGCAAGAACCTCCTCGCAGGGCGTGGAATCGAGGGAATCGATAGCCGGCCGGTGGTCGATCACGCGGGCCGTGAGCTCGTCTGGAAGCAAGTGCGGCAGCATGTCGATCAGCAGGGCAACGTGCACAAGTTCTTCCGCCAATATCTCGCTGGCGAGGGCATTACGGCAGAGGTTTACGGCTCGGAAGTGGCCGCACACTACACGGCAGGTGGGAAGCTGTGGTCCGTCAACGGCATGCAGTTCCGCAACGTGACGGTCGCGAACGGCGTCTCGCTCGATCGCGAAGCGGCCATCGACGCGGCGGCATTCCGGGTGCTGTCGCGGGGCACGCGCGTGCGGAAGCTGGATGATCTGCCGACGGAGGTGCGCGAACGGAGCCTGAACGCGGCAAAGCTGATGCTCGTGCAGGCCGATGGCGTGTTCCGCTACACGTACTTCACGTACGCGAGCGACGCCGATGACGTGGGCTATCAGATCGTGGTCGACGCCGATGACGAGAGAATTTTGGCGATGACACAGACGAACATGGGCGGCAACTGCCTCCCCACCGGTTCACTGGTGACGGTGAACGCCACGGGCACTCCGGTCCGGCCCGGGCCAGCCAATCGCGTCATCAAGGCGCATCCTGCGACCGACCGGCCCGCGCCGTACACGCACGAAGGCTACTGGCATTCCTTGCCGTACAAAACGGTCTATCAGCAGGTCACCGGCAGCGCTACCTGGATGTGCAACGGCGCCCTTTCGTACTCATGGACGATCGTGCCGCTGAAGACGGACAGCGGCGTGGTGGTCTACAAAGACTGGCCGGGCGAGCAATGGCTCGGCTCCGCGGCCGGCGACGCCATCTATCACAGCGATCTGACGAACCGGTATTTCAAGTTCATCCACGGCCGCAATAGCTGGGACGACAACAACGGCCCGATCAAAATCATCGTGGCGGCGGTGACGCCGGCCAAGGATCAGGCGCAATACAACATGAACGTGACGTCCATCGCACCGCCGAACTCGGTGATGCTGGGCCTTCCCGGCCGGATGTACAACGCTGCCGCGTCGCTCGACTGGGTCGCGCACGAATGGGGGCACGGTGTCATCGACACGTCGGCGGATTTCCCGTACAGCGGCGTCGGCGCCGAGTTGCACGAAGGATTCGCGGATGTAATCGGGAACATGGTCGAGCGGTATTACCATCCGGCCGGGTCGGGCCTGGAGACGGCCGACTGGACGATGCATGAGGATTCGGCGGTGAGCGGCTACGTTCGCGGTGCGATCGATGACAACACGGGACACATCTGGAAGGGTCCGAACGTGATCAGTGGCACCGACTCGTACAGCTTCAACGATCTGCTGCACGCGAGCGACACGCCGGCGCCGACGGGGCCAGCGCTGGTTCACGCGCGCGGCAACATGCTGAGCGTCGTGCAGCGGCTCCTCGCGGAAGGCGGTTTCAATCCGGTCTGCGGACGCCTTGGTACGCTGAGCGGCTGCACAACGAATGTACCGTCGCTGGGAATCTCGAAGACGAACCGGATCCTCTTCACGGCTCTCGAATCGACGCTTCCTTCGAACTCGAACTGGAGCACGCTCGCCGACTCGGTCGCCGACGCGGCGTTCGCGCTGTACAACGGCTGCTCGGGTAATCCGTTAGCAAACGCGGCGACCGAACAGCATGCGGTGTTCGACGCGTTCCGCGCGATCGGATACCCCAGCGCCACCGAAGCGCTGAACAATTGCCCCTGAGCATCTCCATCGCACGTAGTTCCGGGTTGTGGCCGGTCGTTCCGGCCGGTCACCACCCGTGGTTCGGGCCTTACGGTGGAAACGGCAAGAGCTGCGGGCGTTTGGGCAGGCGGCCGTCGCCGGAGGAGCGGCCGCGGGCGTGGCGCCAGAGCCAGGGGATGAAGTGGTTTCTGGCCCAGGCGATTTCGATGCGCAGGGCGTCGCCGAAGCGTGGGGGTGGGGCTTCGGGGAGGGGCTTGGTCCAGGAGTCGTCGCTGTTGGGGAAGCCGGCGGTATAAGCGAGGGCATCGGCCATGCGGGCGTGGCCGGCGGAGTTGGCGTGGAGACGGTCGTCGGACCAGACGCGGGGGTCGGATGCAACGGGATATGCGGCGAAGTCGCAGAGGCGGGCTCCGGTCTTCGCGCAGGCGCGGCGGAGGGCGTCGTTCAGGTGGAGGGTGCGGTCGCCGAGGAGGCGGGCCATGGGCATGATCGCGCGCAGGTCGGGGAGGGTGAAGGTGAGGACGGTGGCGCCGACGTCAATGAGGGCGCGCTGCATCGCTTCGACGTCCTCCCCTACTTCCGCGGCGACGAAGCCGGGGCGCATCAGGTCGTTCATGCCGGCGACGACGGTGGCGAGGTCGGGGCGCATGACCACGGCGAGGTCGAGCTGTTCTTCGCGAATCTGACGGGCGATGCGGCCTCGTATGGCCAGGTTGGCGTAGAGGACGCTCCCCTGCTCGGCGGCGAGTTTCTCGGCGAGGCGGTTGGCCCAGCCGCGGTAGCCGCCGTGGCCGTCCGGATCGTCGAGGCCTTCGCTGGTGCTGTCACCGATGGCGACGTAGCGCTCGTAGCGGGTCATCGCCCCGAAGAGTACAACGGGCCAGAGGCTGAACGCAGAACGCAGAGCGCAGAACGACGAATTCAGAAAAAAGACCGGAAACCACGTCGAGGATCGCCGCTACCGTTTTCTCAATTCATCGTTCTGCGCTCTGCGTTCTGCGTTCAGCTGTTCGATCACCACAGCTCGTCACCACAACTCTTCAATCGGCGCGTAAAGCCCGTCCTTCGCGGTGGGGACGTACTCGAAGCCGCGGCCGAGGGGATCGTCGGTGCGGACGGTGGTGTAGTCAATGCCAAGGGCCGAGTAGATGGTGCACGCCACATCCTCGGTACGCACATCGCGGGCGGCGCTCCAGCCGTAGTCGACGACGGTGCTGCCCTGGGCGTCCGTCTTGCCGAGGA
Source organism: Acidobacteriota bacterium (assembly GCA_034665665.1). Taxonomy (GTDB): domain Bacteria; phylum Acidobacteriota; class Thermoanaerobaculia; order Gp7-AA8; family Gp7-AA8; genus DASWOB01. The sequence continues at coordinate 6,815 of JAXDJK010000384.1, read as the reverse complement.
TCCGGCCGCCGCGGGTGCCGCCGCCGGCGAATACGGTGGAGTTGCGGAGGTAGTGGTCGCGGCCTCCCTGGTTGCTGAGGGGGCCGACGGTGCGGCCGAATTCACTGACGATGACGACGAGCGTTTCGTCGAGGAGGTTCATGGCGGTGAGGTCGGTGAAGAGGGCGCCGAGGGCGGCGTCGAGCTCGGCGCATTGCACGTAGAGCGATTGCGCGGCGGCGTGGTCGTAGATGTCGGAGTGGTGGTCCCAGCCGCCCATGGTGGTCTGGACGAAGCGGGTGCCTTTGCGGGAGGCGACCAGGTTGCGGGCCACGATGAGGGAGTCGCCGAAGGTGCTGGCGCCATAGCGGGTGTGCTCGGCGTCGGCGAAGGAGAAGATGGTGTTGATGCCCGGGGCGTCCATGAGGACTTTGGACTGGTCGTAGAAGTCGTTCATGTCGAGGGAGGGCTTGCCGAGGGCGCCGGTGGTGCGGTTGGTGTCGACCTGGTGCAGGAGGCCCCAGCGGTTGCTGAAGCGCGAGGCGCCTTCGGCATGGGCGAGCGTGGAGAGCCCGGATTCGGCGGTCTGCACGCCGAAGGGAGCGTACTTGGCGGGGAGGTAGCCACACGTAGGAATGCTGCCGGAGTTGAGGGCGATGAAGCCGGGCAGGACGTCGGCGGTGGTGCGCGCGGCCTGGGATTCAAGCGCGACCACGGCGCCGATGTGGGGGGCGATGGCGCCTGTGGCACCGCCGGGGTTGCGGGCAATCTGGGCCCACGTCTGGCCGAGCTGGTGGACGGCGGCCCAGGCGAGGCCGCTGCGGACGATGGCCAGTTTGCCGAGGTGCTCGGCGGTCTTGGGCAGGAGTCCCTGCGGCCAGCGCACGTCGCCGTAGGAGGTGGGGGCAAGGTCGGACGGCGTCCACGTCCCTTCCTTGAGGTCCCACATGTCGGTCTGGCTGGGGGCACCGGCGAGGAAGATGAAGATGCAGCTCTTGGCGGTGTTGCGAAGCTTGGGCGCCGGAGCCGTGGTGGCGCCGAAGAGGAGGCGCGGGTCGAGGACGTCGGCAAAGTAGGAGCCGACGAGGCCCGTACCGGCGATGCGAAAGAAGTGGCGGCGCGAGAAGGTCATACGAAAAGGAACTCCAGCGTGTTGAGGAGGGCGAACTGCAGGTCTTCGGCGCGCTCGGCGAGGGTGCCGCCGCGGAGGTAGTTGATGGCGATCGTGCGCTCGGCGGCGGTGGGACGGCGAGAGAGCGTGGCCAGGTAGAGCTGGTCGGCGACGGTGCCGGGATCGTTCGTTGCGGCCAGTACTTTCTGCACCGTCGAGTTGTTGGTGCGGCGGACGCGGTTGGTGACGATGGGGTCGTTGAGGAGCGACAGGGCCTGGGAGATAGCGCTGTCGTTGGTGCGGGCCACGTCGTCGCGGTTGCCGCGGCCGAAGCGGTCGAGGAACTGGCTCGCGGGGCTGCGGCGGGCGTCGAGCGGATCGGGGAGCTGCATGGCTTTGGTGACGTTGGCCATGCCCTGCACGGGCAGTTGGATCGGCACGGCGGTGGCGGTGGTGATGGCGTCGAGCAGGACTTCCGCGGAGAGTCGGCGCGGGAGACGGCGCGCAAAGTACGACTGGTCGGGGGCGGTGCCGCCGTAGGAGGACGAGAGCTGGTAGGCGTTGGAGCTGGCGATGGTACGGAGCATTTCGCGCAGGCTGAAGCCTTTCGAGATGAGCTCGTCCGCGAGCGCTTCGAGGAGCGCGGGATGGCTGGGCTGGACGGTGAGGCGGGCCAGATCGAACCCATTCACCGGCTCGACCAGGCCGCGGCCGAACATCTCTTTCCAGAGGTAATTGACCGTAGCGCGGGCGAACTGACGATCGGCCGTGAGCATGCGGCCGTAGGCGGCGCGATACGCCTCGCCGGCGCGGGGTTGCTCGCCGGTGAGGAGGAATGCAGGGGTGACGGTGTCGGACTGGCCGGGCGCAGGAGCGCGTGGGGATTTGTTTCCGTCGGTGGTGTTGAGCCGATAGGAACCGTTGGCGTTGGAGACGACGTCGTAACGAATCAGGTTCGCATTCGGATTGGCGGGGTCGGTGTAGCGGGTGCCGCGGGCGGCGGCGCGGGAGAAGAAGGCGGCCATCTTCCAGAAGTCGTCACGGGTCTTGCCACGGAGGTAGATGTTGACCAGCTCCAGGTGACTGGGACCGCTGTGGCAGGAGATGCAGAGGACCGGGATGCCGAGGAACTTCTCGGCTGAGTGGGTGGCCAGGTTGTCGTAGGTGTCCTGGGGCGGCCCGTTGCGCTGGAGCTGGCGGACGACGTAGTTGGCGACGCCGGACTGAAAGCTGTCGCCCTCCCCTGCCAGGAGCTCGCGGACCATGGCATCGTAGGGCTTGGCGGTGCGAATGGAGTCTTTGATCCAGGCGTAGTAGGCGTTTTTGCCGAGGTAGTACTCGCGGGCGTTGTCGGAGACCTGGACGTTCTGCACGAGATCGCCGAACCAGAGGGTCCAGCGGTCGACGAAGGCGTCGGAGCGGAGGAGGTCGTCGATCTTGCGGGCGCGCTTGTCGGTGCGGCCGTCGGCGAGGAAGGCGTCCACGTCAGCGGGTGACGGGATGGTGCCGGTCAGGTCGAGGGTGATGCGGCGGAGGAACTCGGTGTCGCCGGACCTCTGCGCGGGGGCGATGCCGTTCTGCTGGAGCTTCGCGCCGATCTCCGTGTCGATGAAGTTGGCGACCGGGAGGCTGCCGTTGGAGGGCTGACCGACGGCGCGGCGGCGGGCGTACGCGGGCGCGCTAAGGATCTGGAAAGCCAGGAGCAGGACAGCCAGGCCGCGTTTCATATGTAAGGGAGACGCGGCCGGAGCCGCGGTTGTTTACACGGCGACGCGCTCGATCTCGTCGAGCTTGCGGATGTCGACGGTGAGCACGCCGTCCTCTTCCATCGGGAGGAACATGCTCTGGAAGCGGGCGCCCCAGACGATCTCGTCGTTGGTGTAGGAGGAGCGAGTGTGGACGGTCTGGGAGAAGGTCTCGTCGTAGCCGTTGAGGAGCACGAGGAGCTCGACGCCGCAGGAGCGGAGCTCCTGTTCGTTCCAGCCGTGCATGGGGCTTTCTTCGTCGATGGGATGGACGATGGTCCAGGAGAGGGGGAAGAAGGCCACGCGATCGCGCTCGGTCTTGAGGGTCAGGAACTCGCGCTCGCCGCTGGCCCTCCCCTTCTTGCGGCGGCTGAGCATGACTTTGGCGCGGAGGTCGACGAGCTGGGTACTGCGCTTGTTGACGATGCGGAACATGACGGCCAGGCCGTCGCGGTACGGGGCGATGACGGCGTTGGAGCTGAAGACGATGGAGGCGATAGGGCGGGAGAAGCGGGCGAAGACGATTCCGGTGATGAGAGCGAAGGAGAGCAGGCCGACCAGGGCTTCGACAGCAACGACGATGTCGGCGCCGAGGGTGGCGGGAACGACGTTGCCGTAGCCGATGGTGCCGAGGGTGTGCACGCTGAAGAAGAAGGCCTTCAGGTAGCGATGCCAGGGGTCGAGGTGCTCGGCGCCGGTCAGGGCGTTCTCGCCGAGAGCGGTGAAGAAGCCGGCGAAGAGGGCGTTGGTGACGATGTAGCCGGCGATGACGTAGGAGAGGAACCTCGACCAGGTGATGGTGAGGAGGTAGTGGTAGGCGGAGAGGGACTGCCAGAAGCGCAGGCCGGCGCGGCGGACGTTGAAGGTGCCGTCGCGGTTGAGGAGGCGCTGGCGGCTCTCGCGGGCGACGACGGCACCGAATCCGAGGTCGGCGTTGGGGTCGTCGGCCGGCTGGGATTGCGGGGTGAGGCGCTCGTCGACGGCGGTCATCGAAATGATCGTAACGCAACCGCGCACCTGTGCTAAAACCGCGGGCCTATGCTCGACCAATTGACCATCGATTTCTTCGAGCCGCTCGTCGGCAGCAGCTTCTGGGCAGTGTTCGAAACGGGCGGCAAGGTGGAACTGCGGCTGGAGCGCGTCGGCCGTGTGATGGAGAGCGAGGCGGCGCGGCTGCGGCGGACTCCGTTCTCGCTGTTCTTCCGCGGGCCGAAGTCGTTCAAGCTGCCGCAGCAGATCTACAGCGTGAGCCACGAAGCATTCGCGGAGCCGCAGGGGATTTTCCTCGTGCCGGTGGGCGAGGAGGCGACCGGTTACATCTACGAAGCCGTGTTCGCCTGAGGCGGCGTCCAGCGCATGAGGTAGTAGACGCCGTTGGTGTCGACGTGCTCGAAGCCGAGTCGCTCGTAGAGGCGCAGGGCGGGGTTGAAGCCTTCGACGTGGATGGTCACGGGCTTGCCGGCACGGCGGCCGCGCTCGAGAACGTCCTTCACGAGAGCGGTCCCGATGCCTGAGCGGCGGTTCGGCGCCATCAGAGCGATGTCGACGAGGCGGATCTGGTCCTTCCACTCGTCGATCCAGAGGCGGCCGATGGGCTGGCCATCCTGCTCGATGATGTTGCGCTCGCAGGTGGGGTAGTGGATGCCGTAGTGCTGGAACTGGGCAGCGAACTGCTGGTCGAGGAATTCGATCTTGCGCGCTTCGTCGAAGGGAAACTGGAGCATCTCTTCCGCGCGGGTGGCGTGGTAGAGGCGGCGCATGAAGTCGTAGTCCGCCGGGGTGGCAGGACGCAGGGTGATCGCGTCGCGTGAGACGGCGACGCGATCACCTCGCGAGGACTTGGAACGGGTCACGGGGTCAGACGGTAGCGTAGTCGACCCGCAGGAGGAAGTGCTCGGCCGGTGTGGCCGCTGCTTCTCCGCGGGTGTGGACGGCCCAGCGTCCCCTGGTCTGTTTGACCTCGAGGGCGGACCAGCGGGGCTCGCGATCACCTGCGAAAAGGGGCACGACGACGTAGAAGCCGCGCACGAGCTTGAGCGCACCCGGCTCGCTGCGTAGTGCCAGCGTGACGGGAAGTGCTTTGGACTCGGTGGTGGGACCGTCGCTCAGGCCGAGGCGCTGGGTGAAGGCGGAGCCGCCTGAGGTGCGCTGGGAGGTGACGGAGAAGCTGACTTTGTGCTCTTCGACCGGCATACGGAAGCTGACGGTCTTGCCGGCACAACCGGTGGTACGGCTGCCGGACCAGGCGTGGTACGGCGCGACGCGGCGCTCGTTACCGACGGTGTACGGGAAATGGGCGTTCAATTCGACGGCGCGGCGATCGGCCGGTGCGGCAAAGGTGCCGCCGCCGGTGACGGAGACCTGCGCGTCGCGACGGACGAATGCGCCGTCGGCGGAGGAGATGCGCGCGGCGTTGCCGAGCGCACCCCCTTCGAGCTCGACGAAGCCGATCGCGAGGCGCTGCGGCTGGGCCGCTTCGCCTGCGAAAAGTTTCGGACCGGCAGTCGCGGTCGCAAGCGCCCCGATGGATGACAACTGCAGGAACTCGCGCCTACCCATGCCAGTGTGTCGGCTCGTGTTCATGGTGTGAATCTCCTTCTCTCTCGATCTCGGGTACATGAGCTGCTAGGTGCGCGGGGGGAAGACGCCCTGCAAGGCGATGCAGAAGTAGAACGTGAGGTACGGCTGCATGTTGTTGTGGGGCTGGTCGCCACCAGCGGGTGCGAGGGCTTCGGGGGCCATGGAAACGAGCCCCGCAACCGGCGCGTACATCGCCGTACCGGCTCCAAAGAGCGCGGCGCCCGGGTTGAGGTTGTCGGCGGCGCGTGCGGAGGCGGAGTACGCGTGGCTGTGCGCAGGTATCTCGGACTCGAGCAGTGTCACGGTCTCGGAGCCGCCGGTCTCGCCGAGGTCGTGCAGCGACAATCCCGGACCCTGTCCCGGATGCATCGGCGCGCGGCCCTGCAGGTCCGGAAGGGCGAAGGTGGACTTGCCGTCGCCACCATAGGTGGTGCCGAGCAGGGAGAAGAGTGCGGTGTTCTGCGAGAGGGGCATGAGCTGCCCATCGCACCACGCCCACCCTTTGGGGGCGAAGTTGAAGGGGAAGATTCGGATTTCAGCAACAAACGGATCGGCCATCGTTTTCTCCTCTTGAATGCTTCGTTCGTACGTTCACGGAATCCGCGATCAGGTCGGAGACGGGAAGAGGCCGAACAGCGAGATGATGAAATCGACGCATAGGTACGGCTGGAAGTTGGTGTGCGGCTGACTGCCGCCGACCCCTGAAATGGACTGCGGCGAGAGCGGCTGCTGCAGGAGGTCGGTCGAGTAAATATCAGAAATGCCGCGGCCCGGGAGCAGGTTGCCCGGCGAGCGCGTAGAGCCCGGGTCGGACGAAGCCAGAGCGGGATGCGTGTGAGACGGAATCTGCTGAACCGTCAGCGTGATCTCCTCGGCGCCGCCGGTCTCGGCGAGAATGAAGCCGTTGCCTTGGTGGACCGGGATGCGGCCACGCAGGTCCGGCAGGGCGAAGGTACTCTGCCCGTCGCCGCCGTAGGTGGTACCCAGCAACTGGAACAGCGTTTCGTTCTCGCTGATCGGCAGGAGCTGCCCCTCGCAAAACATCCAACCCGCCGGCGCGAAGTTGCCGGCGAACATGCGAATCTCTCCAACGTAAGGTTGTGCCATGTTCGTCTCCTTCTCAGTTCGGCGAGGGGAAGATGCCCTGGAGTGCGATGCAGAAGTTCAGGATCAGGAACGGCTGCATGTTGAGATGCGCCTGTGAGCCGCCGACGTTCGATACGGCGCTCGGATCCATCGCCACGAGGGTGGTTGCGATGCGGTATTGGTCGATGGCCGACGTACCGAGCACCGTGTTCGCCGCGGGCGTGTCGACGGACGTATTGACGACGTTGTTCGCACCCATCAGCACGTGCGTGTGGGTGGGCAACTCCGCGATGCTGAGCGTGTGCGCCTGCTCC
>JAXDJK010000383.1:0-6101 GCA_034665665.1 Acidobacteriota bacterium | reverse complement strand
TATCGGCGTAAGCGGCGGTGGTGGGGATGACGCACCCGATGGGATCGGCCGTCCAGGCGGGGAATCAACTGGAGATACAGGACGTCGTTCTCGCCTTCGGCGGAAACGAAGTTCTAAGTGGGGTCAGCTTCGGCGTGCCGCGTGGGAGTGTTTTCGGCATCGTTGGGCCAAATGGTGCCGGCAAGACAAGCCTGCTGAACTGCATCAACGGGTTCTACCATCCGAAGCGCGGCAGTATCGCGTTCGAAGGACAGCCGATCACTGGTCTTCGGCCTGCAGCCATCGCGCGCAAGGGCATCGCGCGCACGTTCCAGAATGTCGAGCTGTTCAGAGAGGCCTCGGCCCTGGACAACATCATGCTGGGCCGCGACCTGCACATGCGCACCAACATCTTTTCTGCCGCATTGTATTGGGGGCCGGCCCGTCGCGAGGAGATCGCCAATCGGCTGGCGGCGGAACGCGTCATCGAGTTCCTAGAGATCGAGGCATTCCGGAAGCGCCCCGTGGCGACCCTGTCGTGGGGGCAACAGAAGCTGGTGGAAATCGGTCGCGCGCTGGCTACCGAGCCACGCATGTTGCTCCTGGACGAACCAACCTCCGGAATGAACCGTGAGGAGAAGGAAGACGTCGCCCGATTCATCATGCGGATGAAGCACGAGATGGGCATGACACAGGTGCTCATCGAGCACGACATCCGCTTCGTGAGCGACCTTTGCGACCACATCGTGGTGCTGGACTTCGGCGAGCTCATTGCATCTGGCTCACCCCACGACGTATGGACCGACCCACGCGTCATCGAGGCATACGTGGGCGACATGAGCTCGACGCCATGAAGCCGCGACGAGTCCGGTCCAGTTGATGTCGAACTCACGCTGGCAGTTCACAAAGCAGTCGACGACCGACGGCGTCCGGACGATCACGATCAACCGGCCCGAGCAGCGCAACGCGCTGACACCTGACCTGTATCGAGAGCTCAAAGAGGGCTTGCTAGAAGGTTGGGCCGATCCAGGTGCCCGAATGCTTGTGCTTCGCGGGTGCCAGGGTGTCTTCGCCTCCGGGGGAGACCTCAAACACTTCCGATCGCTGCTCGACGGCCCAACGGAAGAGCGCCTGTGGCAAATCGCCCGGAGCTATGAGGAACCGCTCCCGTTCCGGACTATCCTCGAGTGCCCCAAACCCGTCATCTCGGTTGTTGACGGTCTCTGCCTTGCCGGAGGCCTCGTGATCGCCGCGTGCAGCGACCACGTGATCGCGACCAGCCGGTCGTCATTCGGAGTTCCCGAGGCGCGAGTCGGGCTTGCGGATCCATTCTGCGCCGTGCTGCTGCCCCGCGTCGTGGGCGATGTCCGCGCCCGCCACCTGATGCTGACCGCGCGTCGCATCGACGGCGAAACAGCGGAGCAGTGGGGACTCGTCACCGATCTTGTCCCGCCAGAGGAGCTCGACGAGGCTGTGGAGCGGGTCGTCCGCGAGCTCAAGCAGGTCTCGCCGGACTCCACAGCTGCTTACAAGCGAGCCACGAACGCGTCGATCCCGCACATGAGCACGGTCATCATCTCTGACGCTGCGTGCTCCGAAAACGGCCGAGAGGGACTCGCTGCCTTCGCGGAGAAACGAACGCCGAACTGGACATGACCGACGGACGAGCGCCAAGTGACGCGAAGCAAGCAAAGGATGAGGGACGAATGACGACCAGCGCTCCGACGGGCAATCTGGAAGACGACGACAGGGTGTTAAGGGAGGCGCTTCGCTATGCCAACGTCCCGACGTTGCTGATGGTGCTCGTTCAGATGACCGGGGAACTCGCATGGCTGGACGATCCCTACCGACCGAAGAGGACTCGCGGCATCAGCGACGGCGACTCCGGCGGTCTTGCCCCCGAACTGCAGGAAGAGATCCGCGACGAAGCCTTCCGGGCGATTTCATCGTGGCGGCGGGGCCGCCCGCTCGGAATTCCCGAACCTTCCGACGAACTGCTGCTCCGGATGATGCGTCTCTCCACCGGCGAGGACGTACCGAACGAGTACGCCGCCATGATGGCAACCGAACTCGGCATGGTCCGATCGGACTACGACCTGCCGCCACTGTCGCAGGCACCAAACGACTTCACAGTGGTCGTGATCGGTGCAGGGATGTCGGGCATCTGCGCCGGCGTGTACCTGCAGGAGGCCGGCATCAGCTACACCATCTTTGAGCGATCCGCCGGGTTGGGGGGGACCTGGTTCGAGAACGGCTATCCCGGAGTAGGCGTTGACACCCCGAACCACCTCTACTCGTTCTCTTTCGCCCCGCACGACTGGAAGCACTACTACGCCGGCGGTTCGGAGGTCCGTGAGTATCTGGAAAAGGTGGCCGACGACTTCCACGTCCGCGAAAACATAGAGCTCAGATCAGAAGTTGTCTCTGCCTCCTACGACGCCGAGGCCCAGCAGTGGACAGTGATCATCCGACGTGAGGATGGAGCTGTAGACAGCGTTGTCGCTAACGCGGTCATCACGGCTGTCGGGGCGTTCACGCGGCCGAAGACACCGAACATTGACGGACTTGAGGAGTTCGCTGGCCCATCTTTTCACGCGGCGAACTGGCCACCGGGTCTGGACCTTCACGGCTTGTCTGTCGGCGTTGTAGGCAATGGGGCCACGGCTATGCAGACGGTTCCGGCGATCGTCGAGGAAGCCAAGGATGTCACTGTATTCCAGCGCTCGCCACAGTGGGTCGTACCCTTTGAGAAGTTTCAGCTAGCGATACCTGAGGGTGTCCGCTATCTGCTCGAATCCGTCCCGCTGTACCAGAAGTGGTATCGATTGCGCCTCGGATGGATTCACAACGATCGTTTATGGCCGGCTCTGCAAAAGGATCCGAACTGGCCGCATCCCGAGCGTGCCGTCAACGGTCTGAATGACATTCACCGACGGAACCTCACTGAGTACGTCGCCTCCGAGTTGGGTGATCGTGAGGACCTGTTAAAGGCGGTGCTACCGGACTACCCTCCGTTCGGCAAGCGGATCCTGTTGGACAACGGGTGGTTCCGGGCACTGACCCGCGACAACGTTCGACTCGTGACGAACCCGATCGCCCGGATTGTCGACCGTGGTGTCGTCACCGTCGATGGCGACGTCCATACGCTGGACGTGCTGGTGCTGGCTACCGGGTACGACGTTGTTCGCTTTCTCTCGACCGTCGACGTCCACGGAAGGTCAGGTACATCGTTGAGAGAAGCGTGGGACGACGATGACGCCCGCGCCTACCTCGGCCTTGCCATCCCCGACTTCCCAAACCTCTTCTGCATTTACGGCCCAAACACACAGACCGGACACGGCGGCAGCATCATGTTCATCACCGAATGCCAGATGCACTACATAATGCATCTGCTTCGCCAAATGCTCTCGTCGGACCTCGGCGCGGTAGAGGTACGTGAGGATGTCCATAAGGTCTACAACGACCGTGTCGACACGGCACACGCGAAGATGGTGTGGACACATCCGGGCATGACGACCTACTACCGGAACAGTCGCGGGCGAGTTGTTGTCAACAACCCGTTTCGGGTCGTCGACTATTGGCATATGACCCGGGCGGCGGACCTGGATGACTACATGACTGAGCCCGCCCGCCGCGCGGAAGGCGTCACTCACGCGGACACGTACGAAAGCAGATCGAATGGACCGGTCGTGCCGCATAACGACTCGGCGTGTCTGTGAATGGCTCAGGCGAGGGCAACGGCCGCCAGTCAGGAACAGACTGGACGGACACCCAGCCGGAGCTAGTAGCGCCTGGCGTGCACAGGATCCCGGTGCCCTTTCCCATGGATGGCCTCCGCGCCGTCAACGTCTACGCCATCGAGGCAGCAGACGGAATCACTCTGATCGACGCCGGCTGGGTCATGACGGAGGCTCACAACCAGCTGTCGAATGGCCTAGCGACCATCGGGTTCGACCTAGGGGACGTTCGGCAATGCGTCGTCACGCACACTCATCGCGACCACTACACACTCGCGGTCGCCTTGCGGAGGCTCTTCGGCTTCAAGATAGCGCTAGGGCTGCTGGAGCGGCCCGCACTTGACATCTTGATTAATCGCCCGTTCGACATCGCCATTCAACAAATCCACGAGTTGGTGAGATGCGGAGCGCGAGAGCTCGCAGAAGAGGTCGATGCCTCACATCCGCTGCACCTGGACCCCGAGCACTGGGACTGGCCAGACACATGGCTGGCTGACGGAGAAATTGTCGAGCTCTCGAGCCGAAGGCTGCGAGTACAGCACACACCTGGACACACCCAGGGCCACGTGATGTTCGCGGATGATGCCGGCGGACTGGTGTTCACCGGCGATCATGTTCTCCCGCACATCACCCCGTCCATCGGCTACGAGTTTCCCGTGCCACGGCTGCCGTTGGGGGACTATCTATCCTCATTGCGCCACCTGCTGACGTCGCCGGATGCCGTCCTGTTGCCAGCGCACGGCCCGGTCGGGGCCAGTGTCCACGCTCGTGTGCGCCAGCTCATTGTTCACCATGCTCAGCGCTTGGATGCGACGTTTGCCTGCGCAGAAGACAGTGATGGGGTGACTGCATTCGACGTGGCCTCGCAACTGAGCTGGACGCGCCGACGGCGGGACCTCTCGGAATTGGACCCGTTTAACAAGATGCTGGCAATCTTTGAAACCGCGGCACATCTCGATGTGTTGGTGAACGATGACACGCTCACTGTCGACCGCTCACAGGGCGTTGACCTCTACCGGGGTGTGTCCGCGGCTTCAGCCGGTACGCGGCGATGATCGCGAGCACGGGATCGACTTGCGAATCCGTCGAGCCACGGCTTCTGGCACAGGGGGGGTCGACGTGACCGTCGACTTGAAGCATCGCCCAGCCGTAGTCGAGTTGGCCAGCCGCACAGCGCAGTTCATACGCGAGGTCGTCCTACCCGACGAGGAGCGGTTCGCCGGAATCGCCAGCGCCGGTGGTGAGGCGCTGCGCCAGCGGCTCCAGTCGGCAGCCAAGGCCGCTGGAATCTTCGCCCCCCATGTCTCGGCAGACTACGGCGGGATGGGCCTCGATCTGCGGGACCGTTCGCCCGTCTTCGAGGCCGCTGGCTGGTCGCTGTTCGGGCCCTTGGCCCTCAACATCGCGGCGCCGGACGAAGGAAACATGCACCTCCTCGAGGCTGTCGCGAGCGATGTGCAGAAGGAGCAGTATCTGCGTCCGCTGGCCGAAGGCGATGTGCGCTCCTGCTTCGCCATGACCGAGCCGGCGCCTGGCGCAGGCTCTGATCCGGCCGCGCTCTTGACGCGCGCCCTGCGGATCCCAGGTGGCTGGCGGATCGACGGGCAAAAGTGGTTCATCACAGGAGCCGACGGCGCCGCCTACGCGATCTGCATGGCGCGGACCTCGGGCGAGCCGGGCGATCGCGGCGGAGCAACGATGTTCCTGGTCAATGCTGAAAACCCAGGGATGAGGGTGGTTCGTCACATCGATACAGTCGACAAGAGCCTGTTTGGCGGCCACTGCGAGGTCGTGTTCGACAACTGCAGAGTTCCCGCCGAGGCCGTGCTCGGCGAAGTCGATGAAGGATATCGATATGCCCAGGTTCGTCTCGGCCCTGCGCGCTTGACTCATTGCATGCGCTGGTTGGGCATCGCAGACCGTGCCCAACACATCGCGTTGGAACGCGCCGCGCAACGCCGGCTGTTCGGCTCGTGGCTTGGCGAGCTCGGCATGGTGCAAGCGATGATCGCCGACTCGGAGATCGACATCGCAGCCGCAAGGTCGCTCACCCTGCGCGCCTGCTGGCAGATAGATACCGGGCAGGAGGCCGCAGACACCACCATGATGGCCAAGGTCTTCACATCGGAGGCCGTATGGCGAGTGGTGGATCGCGCAGTGCAGATCTGCGGCTCCCTCGGTGTGTCGGGAGACCGACCACTCGGCAGATTCATGCAGGAGGTCCGGCCGTTCCGCATCTACGATGGTCCCTCTGAGACGCACCGCTGGGCCATCGCTCGTCGCGCCCTGCGTCGTAGTCGTGACATCCAGGTCGATACTGCATGACCCAGACAACGGAACGCCTCGACGTCGGCCGTCTGCAGATGTTCTTGAACGCGCATGGCA
>JAXDJK010000382.1:0-5050 GCA_034665665.1 Acidobacteriota bacterium | reverse complement strand
AAGCGCCGCACTCCAAACGCTTCGCGTAGTCCTCCACGCCTTTGGTCGCTGTCACCTCAAATCCGCGCCCCCCGCAGCCGCAGGGCGTTCGCGATCACGGAGACCGAGCTGAAGCTCATGGCGGCCGCGGCCAGCATGGGGCTGAGCAGGAGTCCGAAGAAGGGGTAGAGCACGCCGGCGGCGATGGGGACGCCGAGGACGTTGTAGATGAAGGCGAAGAAGAGGTTCTGGCGGATGTTGGACATGGTGGCGTTGCTGAGGCGGCGGGCGCGGACGATGCCGCGCAGGTCGCCTTTCACCAGCGTGACGTCGGCCGCTTCCATGGCTACGTCGGTGCCGGTGCCCATGGCGATCCCCACCTCGGCCTGAGCCAGTGCGGGCGCGTCGTTGATGCCGTCGCCGGCCATCGCCACCACCCGGCCCTGCTGCTGCAGGCGCTGGATGGCGGCCGCCTTCTGGTCCGGCAGCACCTCGGCGATGACCTCATCGATCCCGAGTTTCTTCGCCACCGCCTGTGCGGTGGTCTCGCTGTCGCCGGTCAGCATGACGATGCGCAGCCCGGTTGCGTGCAGCTCGCGGATGGCTTCCGGCGTGGTCTCCTTCACCGGATCGGCCACACCGACCAGACCCGCGGCCCGATTGTCGACGGCCACGAACATCACCGTCTGGCCTTCGCCGCGCAGCGTCTCCGCGCGAGCAGCCAGCTCGCCCACTTCCACGCCCAGCTCTGCCAGCAGCGCACGATTGCCGAGGGCCACGTTCTTCCCGTCCACCACACCCTGCACGCCTTTGCCGGTGATCGACGCGAAGTCGCTGGCCGCGCGCACGGTCACGCCGCGCGCCTCCGCACCGGCGATGATCGCCGCGGCCAGGGGATGCTCGCTGGCCCGCTCCACGCTCGCGGCCAGGCGCAGCACCTCGTTCTCCTCGAAGCCGTTCACCGTCACAACCGACGCCAGCTCCGGTTTACCGAGGGTGAGCGTGCCGGTCTTATCGACCACCAGCGTATCCACCGTGCGCAGCACCTCGATGGCCTCGGCGTTGCGGAACAGCACCCCGGCTGTAGCGCCCTTCCCGGCCGCCACCATCACCGACATCGGCGTGGCCAGGCCGAGCGCACAGGGGCAGGCGATGATCAGCACCGCCACCGCGTTGACGATGGCATACACGAAGCGCGGCTCGGGCCCGGCCAGGGCCCAGATCGCGAACGTGATCAGCGCGGCGGCGATGACCGTGGGAACGAACCACGCCGCCACCTGATCGGCCAGCTTCTGGATCGGTGCACGGCTGCGTTGCGCCTGCGCCACCATGTTCACGATCTGCGCGAGGAGCGTGTCGGAGCCCACGCGCTCCGCCTTCATCAGCACCGAGCCGGTGGTATTCACCGTCGAGCCGATCAGGCGATCGCCGGTGGTCTTCTCCACCGGCAGCGGCTCGCCCGTGACCATCGACTCGTCGATGTTGGTGGTGCCTTCGACGACCACGCCATCCACCGGCACCTTCTCGCCGGGGCGGACGCGCAGCAGGTCACCCGGCTGGACTTCTTCGAGCGGTACGTCGCGCTCGCTGCCGTTCGTGTCGACCTTACGCGCCGTCTTCGGCGCCAGCCCGAGCAGCGCACGGATAGCCGCACCGGTGCGGCTCCGTGCCCGCAGCTCCATTACCTGCCCGAGGAGTACCAGCGCCACGATCGCCGCCGCCGCTTCGTAGTACACACCCACGTTGCCGGCGTGATCGCGGAACGATGGCGGAAAGACGTTCGGCAACAACGTCGCCACCACGCTGTAGACATACGCCACCGACACGCCCAGGCCGATCAGCGTGAACATGTTCAGGTGGCGGGTGACCACCGACGTCCAGGCCCGCTGGAAGAAAGGCCAGCCTCCCCACAACACCACCGGCGTGGCCAGCGCCAGCTCGATCCACGGCGCCCACGCGTTCACCGCGTGCGGGAAGAGGTCGAGGCCAGGGACATGGCGGAGCATGGCGAAGATCACCAGCGGCACCGTCACGGCCGCACTGACCCACAGCCGGCGGGTCATGTCGTCCAACTCCGGATTCTCCTCGTCCAGCGTGATGGTGCGCGGCTCGAGGGCCATGCCGCAGATCGGGCAGGTGCCGGGCGCATCGCGCACGATCTCCGGATGCATCGGGCAGGTCCACTCGGTCTTCGTGCCCGGTGCGGCAATCATCTCCGGCTCCAGGGCCATGCCGCATTTCGGGCAGGCGCCCGGCTTGTCCTGCCGCACCTCGGGGTCCATGGGGCAGACGTACATTGCGCCAGCCACCGCCGCTTTCGGCGCGGGCGGCTTCCCGCCGAACGCCGACGGGTCGGCGTTGAACTTCTGTTTGCACGAGAGCGAGCAGAAATAGAACGTCTCGTCGCCGATGCGTGACGACCCGGCCGCCGTGGCCGGATCCACCGTCATGCCGCACACCGGATCGACGTATCCGGCGGTCTCTGCGTGTTCGTAGATCGGGTCGGTGACGGTGGAGTTGGATGTGGATGTTCGGTTCATCGGCGTTCCCCTTTCAAAGGAGATGACGCACGACGCGCCAAAGTCTTACAGTCGCCAGCGGTGACACGCGACAGGCGAGGATCTGATCCGGATCTACCGTCGGTCGCGAGGCGGGCGTGCGCCCGCGTGGTGAAGTGAAGCCGCGGAGTGGCGGCATCGTAGTTCCACCGCGAATGTCGCCGCTCCGCGGCTCAACCACCGGGAACGTTCCGGTTGTCCCAAGGCTCACGCCATTGGGCTATTGAGATTTCGCCGCTCCGCGGCTGTGACGCGACAGATGGCGAGTTGCCGCGTGCTCACTTGCGCGCCCGTCTGGTGCGGCGTCCCAGCGCCTCATGGAGATCGTCGAAGATGACCAGCGCACGCTCGATCCGCTCTTCATCATTCTCCGTGCGCGCCATCAAGCCGTCGAGCAACATGCGAACGCCGGCGGCTTCGTCACGTGCGTACTTGCCGTCTTTGAGGTCGAGATCGTGCACGATCTCCGCGATCGCGCGCACACCCTTGTCCGGCAATCCGACCCGTCCGATCAGCGTTTCGAACGTGCAGCGGTCCTCTTCATGCGTGTAGTCGCCGCCGACCATGTCGAAGCGCAGCTCGCCTTCCTTCTTCGATGCGGCGGGATCGACGAAGCGAAAGCGTGCCTTCGGGTCGACGAAGCGGCGGATGAACCATGCCGAGGCCATGCGATCGATCTTCACGCCCGGGCGCGTGACCCACGTCTTTCCTCGAAGCTCCGGCTTTGCTTTCAGCATCCGCGTCTCCTCCTTGCGGTCTTTCTCCAGTCGCGTCTCGATGGCGGCCAGCGCTTCTTCCGCGGCCGCGCGTTGCTCCGCGTCGAAAAAATCGATGCGCCGGATCTCCTCCAGCCGGCGCACCAATCGCGCATGTCCGGAGGCCAGCTCCGCCACCGCGGCGGCGCTGCGGGCAGCTTTCATGGCCGCGTGCGCGTCCGCGGCCAGCGCCTCATAGTCGGCATTCCGCGCCGCTGTGAATTGAGCCGTGGCGGCATCGTTCGCCACACCGTCGACGAAGTCCCCTTCGAAGAGGTGCGCATCCCCGCCGCCGGTCACGATCTCCTGCGCGATCCACTGCAGGTCTTCCAACGCTTCCGAACCATGCGGCAGCAGGTACACAGCGTTCTTCACCGCCACCGCGCCGGCGTCGGCAAGACGCTGCCGCATCTTCGCTCGCAGATAGAGCGGGCGGGGAGGGATGCGGTGCACGAGGATGAGCCAGCGCGGCATGGATCGATGCTAACAGTTGCACCTTCGGTATAGCAACTGCTAGACTACATGTTATGCGATGGCTCAGTCTCGTTCTTCTCCTGCCCGTCCTCGGCGCCTGCACCACTGTTTCGGACGACGGCCGCGTCACCGCTCCGAAAGGTACGGTTCTCTTTCTTTGTCCCTACGGTGGTGCGAAGAGCGTCATCGCCGCGTCGTACTTCAACCGTCTCGCGGAAGAGCGTGCGTTGCCTTACCACGCCATCGCCGCTGCCGCGGAAGAGCCGTACGCGGCGGTGCCGCCGCCCGTGGCCGGGCTCCTGCTGCGCGAGGGTTTCGACGTCAGCCAGTTCAAGCCCCGACACGTCGAGCAGGGCGACGCGAATGGCGCGGTGAAGATCGTCAGCATCGATTGCAACGTTGGCGCGCTCGATGCGGCGATCCATGCCGAGGCTCCATCCGTGGAACACTGGGACGACGTACCGAAGGTCAGCGAAGATCTCGACGGATCGGCGGCAGCCATCCGCCGCCACGTCGAAACGCTCGTCGAGGATTTACGTGGCCGTCACTGAGCCGGACGTAGACGCCGGCGGTTTCACGGCGGTGATCCAACAGGTACGGCGTGCCGCACCTCGGCGTGCCACTTCCACCGGTAGTAAATGGCCGGATAGACCAGCAGCTCCATCAGGAACGAGGTAAAGAGCCCGCCGATCATAGGCGCGGCGACCCGCTGCATGACATCGGCTCCCGCTCCGGTCGACCACATGATCGGGATGAGGCCCATCGATGCGACCGCCACGGTCATCACCTTCGGGCGCACCCGTTTCACCGCGCCGTGGTAGATCGCCTCGCGGAGGTCGTCGCGGCTGCGCATCTGTCCACGCGCCCGCATTTCGTCGTACGCCAGGTCGAGGTAGAGGAGCATGAAGATCCCGGTCTCCGCGTCGAGACCGAGCAGCGCGATCAGGCCGACCCACACCGCGATGGACATGTTGTAACCGAGCGCCCAAAGGAGCCAGACCGCCCCCACCGCGGAGAACGGAACGGCCAGCAACACGATCAGCGTTTTCGGCAGCGACCTGGTATTGAGATAGATGAGGAAGAACACGATGAACAGCGTGATCGGCACGACCACCAACATCTTCTGCTGGACCCGCTCCATCGCTTCGTACTGACCGCTCCACTGGAAGGTGTACCCGGCCGGAACCTGCAGCTCCGCGGCCACGGCGCGCTTGGCATCCTCGACATATCCGCCGATGTCGCGGTGCGCGGTATCGACATCGATGTAGACGTAGCCGGAAAGGC
>JAXDJK010000381.1:0-6027 GCA_034665665.1 Acidobacteriota bacterium | reverse complement strand
GGCGACAACGTCGACATGGGTGTCGAGCTGATCACCCCGATCGCGCTCGAGACCGGCCAGCGCTTCGCCATCCGCGAGGGCGGCCACACCGTCGGCGCCGGCGCGATCATCGAGATCGAGGCCTAATCAGTGGCCAAAGGCGCCGAGAATCGGCCCGTCATCCAACTCGCCTGCACAGAGTGCAAGGAGCGCAGCTACAGCACCACCAAGAACAAGAAGAACGATCCCAGCCGGATCGAGCTTCGCAAGTACTGCCCGCGCTGCCACAAACACACGCTGCACCGTGAGGCAAAATAGCCACCCCGCGCAGCAGCGGCTCGAAGGCCGACTGCGGAGATCGAAATAGAATTCGCAGCGGCCCTAGAGGCGTAGCTCAATTGGTAGAGCACCGGTCTCCAAAACCGGCGGTTGCAGGTTCGAGTCCTGTCGCCTCTGCCACATTCGTCAATCCCTGAGGTAAGTCGAACTCGTGAACCGGATCCGGCGCTTTATCGAAGAGAGCTGGTCAGAGCTGAAGAAGGTGACCTGGCCTACGCGTGAGCAGGTGCGCAACCTGACCCTGCTGGTCTTTGTGATCAGCGGCGCGGTGGGGCTCTTCATCGCCGTGTTCGACATCGGCTTTGACCTCCTCATCCGCCAGATTTCGATCTTTTGATGACTGAAGAGCTCACGGCCGTCAAAGCGCCCGACAAGCGCTGGTACGTCATTCACACCTACTCGGGCTACGAGAAGAAGGTCAAGACAAACCTCGAGCACCGCATCGAGTCGATGGGCATGGAGGACAAGATCTTCCAGGTGCTCGTGCCCGAAGAGGACGAGATCGAGATTCGCTCCGGGCAGCGCGTGACCGTCCAGAAGAAGGTCTACCCGGGCTACGTCCTGGTCGAGATGATCCTCGATCCCGACTCGTGGTTCGTCGTGCGCAACACGCCTGGCGTGACGAGCTTCGTCGGCGGCGGCAACATCCCCGGCTCGCGCAACGAGCCGGTGCCGCTGGAGGAGCACGAGGTCAAGCAGATCCTGCGCCAGATGGGCGTCGAGACGCCCAAGTACCGCGTCGCCTTCCAGAAGGGCCAGAGCGTGCGTGTCACCGACGGCCCGTTCGCCGAGTTCATCGGCACGGTGGATGAGGTCAACCCGGAGCGCAATAAGCTCAAGGTGCTGGTCAGCATCTTCGGCCGCGAGACACCGGTCGAGCTCGATTTCCTGCAAGTGGAGAAGCTGTAACCCCCGATGGCTAAGAAGATCCGGATCATCCTCACGCTCCAACTGCCCGCCGGAAAGGCAACACCCGCGCCTCCGGTCGGTACAGCGCTGGGTCCGCACGGCATCAACATCGTCGAGTTCTGCAAGAGCTACAACGAGAAGACGGCCGCTCAGGCGGGCCAGGTCATCCCGGCCCAGATCACCGTTTACGAGGACCGCAGCTTCACCTTCATCCTCAAGACGCCGCCCGCGGCGGATCTGCTGCGCAAGGCAGCAGGCGTTGAGAAGGGGAGCGGCACGACCGGTCGCGAGAAGATCGGCTCGGTCACGAAGAAGCAGGTCCGCGAGATCGCCGAGGTCAAGATGTCCGATCTCAACGCCATCGATATCGACGGCGCGGCCAAGATCGTCGAGGGCACCGCGCGCTCGATGGGCATCGAGGTCGTCGGCTAACTACTCACTGAGATGTGAGCGGCACACCCCGCCGCAGAGAGGGGAGGCTCCTTGGTCGGAGCCGCCACAAGGAGAACCCGATAAATGGCTCACGGCAAGAAGTACACGGCAGCAAAGGCGCTCGTCGAAGAGGGCAAGCAGTACGACCTCGCAACGGCGATGGACCTGCTGACCAAGACTGCCTTCACGAGCTTCGACGCGTCGGCTGAGGCGCACATCCGTCTAGGCATCGACCCGCGTCACGCCGATCAGATGGTGCGCGGTACCGTCGTCCTGCCGCACGGCACGGGCAAGAAGGTGCGCGCGATCGTGTTCGCGCAGGGCGAGAAGGCGCAGGAAGCGCTGAGGGGCGGCGCAGAAGAAGTCGGTGGCGAGGATCTCGCCAAGAAGATCGAGGCGGGCTTTCTTGACTTCGACGTTGCCCTCGCGACGCCGGACATGATGGGCGTGGTCGGCCGCCTGGGCCGGATCCTGGGCCGGCGTGGTCTGATGCCCAATCCCAAGTCGGGCACGATCACGTTCGACATCGAGCGTGCACTAAGCGAGGTCAAGGGTGGCCGCGTGGAGTTCAAGGTCGACAAGGCCGGTATCATCCACACCCCCTTCGGCAGGGCCAGCTTCCAGCCTCAACAGCTGGGCGAGAACCTGGCCGCACTGGTCGACGCGATCAATCGCGCGCGGCCGAGCGCCGCGAAGGGCCATTACTTCAAGAGCTTGACAGTGGCAGCAACGATGGGCCCGGGCATCCGGGTCGACGTGCCGGCGGTTCTCGCCAGCGCCACCGCCTAGCAAGCCCGGCCGGCCATGGTGGCCGGCGCAAACGGGATCAATCGAAGACCGTTCCGCCGCAGACAGCGCAGCGTCCCGCAAGGGACTTAATTCGATGGCCGCGAGGCCACCGGGCTCGCCGAGGCAGGGGTAAATCGGGGCCAACCGCCCTGGTGACGCTGAATTCGCAGCGCCACGAGACCCTCACGCGGAACCAAGCGAGAGGGTCGTCGTCCGGCGCGCCGGCGTTCGACCAGGGAAAGGAGGCAGTATGCCGACGGAGGCCAAGAAAGCCACCGTTGCCGCGCTGAGAGAAGACCTTTCAGCGGCCAAGGCGACGATCGTGGCCGACTACCGCGGCCTGACCGTTGCCGACATCGGCGCCGTACGCCGCGCTTTGCGCGGCGAGGGCATCAAGTACCGGGTGGTCAAGAACCGCCTGGCCAAGATCGCCGCACAGGAAGCGGGCAACACCGAATTGGCGGAGTTGCTCGAGGGCCCGTCGGCGCTGGCCATGAGCGGTGGGGACGAGGCCGCGCTTGCGAAGTCGTTCCTCGACGCCATCCGGCCGTATCGCACGGTCGTCATTCGTGGCGCAGTCCTCAGCGGCCACAGGGTCGATGCGGACAGTGTCACGCGGCTGGCGACGCTGCCATCGCGCGAAGTCCTTCTCGGCCAGCTGGCCGGAGGCATGGTCGCGCCGATCGCAACCATGGCGTCGCTGCTCGCCGCGCCATTGCGCAAGCTTGGTTACGCGCTTTCGCAGCTCGTGTCCAAGAAGGAGGCCTCGGCGCCGCCAGCGCAAGCTGCGGCGCCTGTCGCGGAGGCTTCGGCCGCCGTGGCGGACGCTGCCGCCGACGCTCCGACGGAGGAGCCGAAGGCAGAAGCAACCGCGGAGGCAGAAGCAACCCCGGAGGCAGAAGCAACCCCGGAGGCAGAAGCAGCCCCCGAGGCAGAAGCAGCCCCCGAGGCAGAAGCAGCCCCCGAGGCTGCGGGCGCCGATGCGTCAGCCGACGAACCTGTGGCCGAGGCAACGGGCCAAACCCAGGACGAACCCACTGCCGACTCTGAGCCGGCAGCCGATACCGACAACACAGAAGCCAAGGACTGAAGGAGAACATAGGGAAATGGCGACCAAGGTTTCGCAGGACCAGCTGCTCGAGGCAATTGACGGCATGACCGTGCTCGAGCTGTCCGATTTCATCAAGAAGTTCGAGGAGCGCTACGGCGTCACTGCCGCCGCGCCCGCCGCAGTTGCTGCCGCGCCGGCCGCTGGTGGCGCTGCTGCCGCGCCGGCAGCTGCCGAGGAGCAGAGCGAGTTCAGCGCAGTGCTGAGCGAGGTCGGCCCCAACAAGATCCCGGTCATCAAGGTCGTGCGCGAGCTGACCGGCCTGGGTCTCAAGGAGGCCAAGGATCTCGTCGACGCGGCGCCCAAGGCGGTCAAGGAAGGCATCGCCAAGGACGAGGCGGAGAAGATCAAGGCCGCGCTCGAGGAGCAGGGCGCCAAGGTCGAGATCAAGTAGTCGACCCCAATTGCTCAGGCGATAACGCAAAGGCCCGCCGGTAACGGCGGGCCTTTCGATTCGCCCTAGTTCCGCATCGACGAGACGTTGTGCGGCTGCTACGGTCAGCGACTCCCAGGCAAGGACGAGGAGAACAACCCGATGGCGCGAGCCTCGAAGCCTCTGGCGATTGTCCTGGCCATTGGCGTTCTGGCCGCATGCGGCTCGGTCCAAGACTCACCTGGGGACAGCGGCCCGACGCGTGGACCGACGTCTTCGAACGGATCGACGTCTTCGAACGGACCGACGGCGTCCGTGCAGCCCACTCCCGCGGCCAGCGCGGTTGATGTCAGCCCATCGCCGCAGCCGACTGTCGCGGCCGCAGGAGAGGGCTGGGTCGAGGTGCCGCCGGATCCGCCGGGTCATCTGGGGTCGGTCAGTGCTGTCGCCAGCAATGACATGTGGGCGGTCGGGTACGCGGGAGGATGCCTGGCTCAAGAAGGGCACTGCGCACCGCTGGCCATGCATTGGGATGGAACGCAGTGGACTGGCATTACGACGCCCAGTCCAAGCGGCGAGGTGTACTTGTCCGCCGTCGACGCGCTGAGTTCTACGGACGCCTGGGCGGTCGGCTCGTACGTCGATGGAAACGGCGCACGTCTCACTCTGATCCAGCACTGGGACGGCTCGACGTGGAGCCAGATCGCCAGCCCCAGTCCGGACCCAACGTGGAACCAATTGAACGGCGTGCTGGTGATTGGTGCGTCCGACGCTTGGGCTGTGGGCTCTGCCGGAGACGCTGCCCTCGCCCTCCACTGGGATGGCCAGGACTGGCTTCGTGCGGAATTGCCAGATCTTGGAGCAAAGTACGCAAGCCTGGAGGCAGTGGGTGCGACTTCGGGGTCCGACGTCTGGGCCGTCGGTACCTACCACGGGTGCTATGACCTGATCCTCCACTGGAGCGGCACCAGCTGGAGCAAGGACCCCTTCTCGGAGGACAGCGGGGGACGGTGCTTTGATGCCCACGGCGAGTTGGACGCCGTGACGGTGCTCTCCGACGCGGATGCCTGGGCCGTCGGCAATACTGGTTGCTGCGGAGGGAACTCCCCGTCGATCGTGCACTGGAACGGAGAGCAATGGACCTCGGTGCCATTCGAGGCCGATTTTGGCGGGTTAGACGAGCTTGATGACATCGTCGCCATCTCCGTCGATGACGTGTGGGCAGTCGGTTCCACCGGCGACGGTTTCACTGACTCGAAGATGCTCATCATGCACTGGGACGGCACCGCCTGGAGCCAGATGACCAGCCCGACTCCCCTCAAATGGGCATCCGGCGTTGTTGGACTATCGGCCTCCGATGCGTGGATAACCGGAGACGTATTCCTGCACTGGACAGGTGAGTAGCGCTTCCAATCGGCAGGCGTGCACCACAGAGCCGCGCGGGCATCGACAGTAGTTGACAGGCGTCGGAAGCTGGTCCGCGCCAAAGCCGCGATGCGGCGGAGCTCGGACGTTGCGGCGTGCCCGGGGCACGTGTGCCGTTGACACGATGCGCCGCAGTCGATACTATTGGCGGTCGTTGAGCGCGGTCCCCTTTGTCTCTGGAACTTCTCGGCGGATGACCATGTCCGCCGCTGGCCGTCCCTGCCCGGAGCTGAACGTCCGCCTCGCTAGGAGCGCTTAATGCTGTCTGTCACCGACCCCGGCCGGCGTAGCTTGATCGCCACGACTGAGCGCAAGCCGTACGCCCGCATCCCCGAAGTCCTGCCGATCCCGAACCTGATCGAGCTTCAGCTGAACTCGTTCAACTGGTTCATCGATCATGGGCTGCGCGAGCTGCTCGATGAGATCAGCCCCATCCAGGACTTCACCGGTCGCGTGATGGAGCTCCGTTTCCGCGAATACGAGTTCGAGACGCCCAAGTACACCGAGCTCGAGTGCCGCACCCGTGACCTGACCTTCTCCAAGCCGCTCTACGTGTGGGTCGAGCTGCTCATCATGGAGACGGGTGAGATCCAGCGCCAGCGTGTCTACATGGGCGACTTCCCGTTCATGACCGAGCAGGGCACGTTCATCATCAACGGCGCCGAGCGCGTCG
>JAXDJK010000380.1:0-3934 GCA_034665665.1 Acidobacteriota bacterium | reverse complement strand
AGCAACCACTTGTAGCCGGCGCCCACCACCGCATCGACGCCGAGCTCGCGCACGTCGACCGAAACCGCTCCGCACGATTGGCTGACGTCGAGCACGAACCACGCTCCTGCTGCCCGACACGCCGCGGCGATGGGTGCCGCGTCCAGCAGCGCCCCGGTGTCGAACATCGCGTGACTCAGTGACACGACGCGCGTCCGTGGCGTGATCGCCGCGATGACATCCTCGGCGGCGACCACACCGTCGCGCCGCGGCACCATCGTCAACCGTGCGCCGGCGCGCTCTTCCATCGGTTTCCACACCGCGTACTGCAGCGGGAAGTCGCCGGCGGTGATGACCATTCCGTCGCCTTGGCGCCACTCGAGGTGCTGCGCGAGCACCTGCAGCCCGGTACTCGCACCGCTCGTCAGCGCCACTTCTTGCGCGCTGCCACCGATCAACGTCGCGATCGAAGCGCGCAGCCCGTCGGAGACGTCGAAGAACGTTGCGTCATCGACGCGGTGCGGGTAGCGGTTCGCCTCGATGGCAGATTCGACGGCCGCAGCGGCGACGCGCGGCATGACGGCGTGCGCGGCGGTGTCGAAGTACACCGCGTCGTCGAGCGGAAGCCATTCCGTGGACCAGTCGGTTCGGTCATTCATTGGCCCGAGTCTGCACCGCGACCGGCAAGCTGTCCAATAGATCGCACACATCGCTACAATCTCGATTCCAGATCGTATGGAAATGCGCCAGCTGCAGATGTTCGTCGCACTCGCCGAGGAGCTCAACTTCACGCGAACCGCGGAGCGGCTCCACACCGTGCAGTCGAACGTGACCTCCCACGTGCGCCACCTCGAAGAGGAGCTGGGCGTGCAGCTGTTCGACCGCTACCCGCGCCGCGTGGCGCTCACGGATGCGGGCGCGCGATTTCTCCCGTATGCGCAACGCGTCCTGACGACGGTGGACGAGGCGCGGCGGACGATGCAATTCGGCGACGAGCCGGCCGGTCCGCTGCGCATCGGCGCACCGGAGAGCATCCTCACGTATCGCCTGCCGCTCGCGCTCCGACGCTTCCGCCAGCGCCATCCGCACGTGACGTTGATGCTACGCCCGTATGTCGACTGGCCGCTTGCGCAGCCGCTGCAGAGCGGCGAGTTCGATCTCGCCATCCGCATCGCCGACGCCATCACGGAGAAAACGCTCGGCTCGCGCCGCATCGGCGCCGAGCCCATCGTCCTGGTCGCCGCCCCCGAGCATCCATTGACGCAGCGCACGACCGTCCGTCCGCGCGATCTCTCCGGGCAGCACCTCCTGCTGACCGAGGAAGGCTGCGCCTATCGCAAGAAATTCGAGCGCATCCTGAACGCGCGTGCGGTGAAACCGCAGGATGTCGGCGAGTTCGCCAGCGTCGAGGCCATCAAACAATGCGCAACCCTCGGCATGGGCATCGCCCTCCTCCCGGAGATCGTCGTGGCCGCGGAGATCCGCACCGGAGCACTGTGCGTCCTCCCCTGGCGCGGCCCCGACGTGAGCATGTCCACGCACGTCGTCTGGCACAAGGCCCGTTCCATGACACGCGCGATGCGCGGCTTTCTCGAGACGCTCGACGGCTCGGGATGAACTAAAACGCTGCGAACAGCCGCGACGCGTTCTCCCACAGCACCTTGCGCTCTACCTCTTCGCCGTAGCCGAGGGCGCGGAACTCCGCCACGTTCTTCTTCGGCGAGACCACGCCGGGCGAGGGCCAGTCCGTGCCCCACAGCACCTTGTCGGCCATCTGCTGCAGCCGCGGGAAGTAGCGGTCCAGCGACTTCGGCGGGATGCCGGAGATGTCGACGTAGACGTTCGGATGGCGCCGCGCCAGAAACAGCGCGGTCTCGCCGTAGAGCGGACGGCCGGCGTGCGCGAGGATGATCGGCAGCTTGGGGAAGTCGATGGCCACGTCGTCGATCGGCATCGGATCGGCGAACACGTTGCGCGCGCGGGGGAAAATCGACGTCCCGGTATGGAACATCACCGGCACGCCGCGCTCCTCGCATTCGCGGTAGATCTCCGCCAGTTGCCACAGCTCGCCGCGGTAGGCATTGGGCGCGAAGAGCTGGTGCGGCGGATGGATCTTGATCATCCCGATGCCGAGGTCCAGCACCCGCCGGATCTCGCTCCGGACGTCGATCTCGTGCAGCGGATTCACCGAGCCGGCGGCGATGAGGCGGTCGCGATGGTCCTTCGTGTAGTTCGCGATCCAGTCGTTGACCTCGCGGGTGAAGCCCATCACGTCGGGCGAGACGTAGTTGATGCAGCAGATGCGCTCGATCTCGTGCTCGTCGAGGAAGCGCAGCCGCATCTCCGGGCTCTCGATGATCTCCTTCGCACCCGCGTGCGACGCATCATCGATGAGCGCCTGCGCCTCCGGCTTGACCATCTGCCAGGGCTGGATGTGCACGTGGACGTCGAAGACTTTCAAACCAGCATCACCAGCCGCATGCACACCGCGGTCGACGGACAGGCGTCCTGGAACTCGCGCGAGCTGAGAAGCTGCGGATGCACTTCGTCCGGATCGATCGGTTTGAACCCGCGCTTCTTGAAGTACCCCTCGGCGGTGGTGGTCAGCAGGTAGAACTCCCGCAGCCCCCGCGACGCCAGCCGGTCCAGCAGCTGCCGGACGATGCGCCGCCCCAGCCCCTGGCTGCGATACGCCGGATCGACCGCAATCGAGCGGATCAGCGCCACGAACTGATACGCCTCGGCACCGCCACACGCCACGAGCTTTTCCCCGTCACGCGCCACGATGAACGTCTTCCAGTGGTCATCGACGCCGACCGTGGGCAGATCGCTCGCGAGGAGCAGCTCCTTGATCGGCGCCAGATCGGCCGCCGTGGCCGCGGTAATGGTGATCTCGTCGGACATGGGGTGCGCGGATGATACCTCCCCAGTCCCGACCGAAGCGACGAAGGATCCAACAAAAAAAGGCCGCGCGTTGCCGCGCGGCCTGGAGGTGTCGTTACTGTTGGTTCGTCAGTGCCGTCCGGCAGAGCTGCCCGTGCGGCCGGTGTCGTTCTCATCGCCGAGCGGCTCTTCCGAGCGGGCGATGTTCTTGCCGAAGTCGAGTGTCGACCCGTCTTCGTGACTCTTCCGCTCCTCGACATGGCGGTTGATCTCGCCTGCCGCGGTCGGCTTCGTACGCTGACTCATTTGATCTCGTAAGCGGTTCTCCATCAAGCCTCCTTCCGCTGCCGGCAGTACTGCCCGGTCGGCATTCAGAAGTGCAATGAGAGTGCCGAATAACTACTTCAACTCGAATACCACCGAGACCGTGTACGACACTTCCTGCGTCCCCGCTTCCACCGGCACGTCGGACACGGCTTTCGACTCCATGGCCATGGTCCGCTGCATTGGCTGGTAGATCGGCGGCTGCGCCTGGACGCCTTCGCTGATGGTCAGGGCGCGGCCGAGGGTACGGCCGGCGGCCTGGGCCAGGATGGCGGCTTTGGCGCGTGCTTCGTCGAAGGCGGCGCGCAGACCGAGGTCACGGCCGCGGGCCGGATCCGCCACCTCGAAATTGAGGCCCGTGGACGTATTCACGCCCGCGGTGATGGCTACGCCGAGGAGCCGGCCGGCATCGCCGATCTTCGAGCTGCGCACCGTGATGTTGTTCGACACCTGGTAACCGAGGATCCGAGGCAGGCGGCCCTCCTGATAATCCTGCTGCGGCCAGACGTTGAAATTGGACGTCTGGATGTTCGACGCCTCGGCGCCCGCGGCTTTCAGCGCGGTCAGCACCGAGTTGACGCGGCGGTTGTTCTCATTCACCGCTTCGTCGACCGTCTTGCCGACGGTCTGCACGCCCACGCTGAAACTGAAGCGGTCCGGCGTGAGCGTGGTCTTGCCGTTTCCCGATACGCTGATCGTCTCCGGGACGGCGAAGTCACGCGGCAGAGGGCTCTGCGCGAGCGCTCCC
>JAXDJK010000379.1:0-13618 GCA_034665665.1 Acidobacteriota bacterium | reverse complement strand
TGCGCGACCGCATCCTCGAAGAACGGCCGCGCCTCGTCGCACCGCCCGAGCTCCAGCAGGATCAGCCCCGCCAGCGACTCCGTCCAGAGCGAGCGGTCCCCCACCGACGACACCAGCGCCAGCGCCTCGGCATAACGCCCCTGGTGGCGGCGGACCTCGGCCATGATGAGCAGCACATCGTTGACGTTCGAAGCAAGACTGCAGGGCGCCACGCCGAGCGCCGCAACCAGGTCCGCTTCCGCCACGGTCAGCTCGCCTCGGTAGATGTGCACGCGTGCCCGCGAGGGCAGCAATTCCATCAGCACGTCCACGCCGGCCGGTGTGTCTGGCACGAGCTGGAGCGCGCGGGTGAAGAGGGCCGACACGTCTTCCCCGCTTCGCTGGCGGAGCATGGCCAGGAAGCCGAGCACGGACGCGGCGGCAATGTTGTTGCCGGTCTGCTCGGCGAGACGAGCCGCTTCCTCGTAATGCAGCGCAGCCGGCTGCAGGTCATTCTGCGCGGAGTACGCCCCGGCCAGATTCAGTTGCGCGCTCAATTGCGCCGTCGCGTCGCCACTGCGCCGCGCGTGCTCGAGGGCCAGTACCGAGTATTGCAGCGACGCGCGGTAATCGCCCTCGTCGCTGGTCAACATCGCGAGCTGGGTGGCCGCGTGGGCGAGCACGGATGCGTCCTGCACCACGTCCGAGAGCGCCAGGATGCGTGCGAACGGCTCCTCCGGTGTCTCACCGGTCGCGAACTGCGCGGCGCGGCCTGACCGGAGCAGGGCCCGGGCCAGCGTGTCGGGATCGCCCGAACGCTCGGCGAAGCGCAGGCTCTCATCGACCAGCAGCCGGATTTCCGCCGGCGGCCGGCCGCGGTGACGGATCAGGATGCTGCCGACGCCCGCCACCGCCGAGGCGCCGGCGAAGTCCTGCTCGTCCACGAGCGCCCGCGCCCGCTCGAGCAGCAGCGTGGCGCGATCCGGCTGCTGCTGATTGATGAGCAGTACCACCCGGCGGCAGAGCGCCTGCACGAGCTCCGGCGCCGACCATGCCTCAGACCAGGCAGGCGCTTCCGCCGCCGCTTCATCGGACGCGGCGAGACGCTCCGCCAGCGCTTCCTCCACGGATCCGCGGCTGACGATGTTCCAGGCCGTGCCTTCCCGCCGGAGCACGAGCGTCTCGTTCAGCACCCGGCTGCGCGGCCGGTCCGGCGGATAGGCGCTCCAGATCGTGACGGTCACGCGCGCGGTGACCTTCACCGTGTCGCCGCTAGCACTACCCGATACCTCGAGGTCGTCCAGCGTCATGCAGCGCGTCTGCGCGGTCCGCTCCAGCGCCGGCCGCACCGCCGCGAGTGCGTCCGCGTTCCACAGTGGCGCAATGTCGGCCGTGCGGCCGTCCGTGTACGCGGTGTAAAACGCCCGGGCTACGCCTTCCGCTTCTTGAACGGCGTCGGCCTCCGCCCCCGCTGCGTACGCGGTCAGGACGAGGAGGATGGCCAGACGCGCGAGGCGGCTCATTCCGCCGCGAGGATTCGTGCAGCGTCGGCATCGCCGGCAGCCGCTGCCTCGCGCAGGCTGGCACGCGCCTCGTCGCGCATGCCGTAGCGCGCGAACAGCACGGCATGCAGCAGGCGATCGCGCGGATGCGCGCGGCGCGCGGCTACGAGATCCGCGTGCTCGGCCTCGCCGAGGATCGCGAACATCGACTGCGGCGCCGGAGGCGAGGGGATGATGTCCGTCGTCCCGTCCTTGGTCGTTTCCACCTGCCAGATGTACGTGTTTCCGCGCCGGAGCGTTTGAGCCGGCCTCCACCGCGGCTCGTGCAGCAGCGGGCTGCGCGCGACCTCCACCTCATCGCGGAACACCGCCACCACGTACGTGCTGCCGGGACGTGGCGTCCAGGAGAACTCCGGACGCGTCTCTTCCACGATGCGCCCCGCCGGCGCCACCCGTTCCGCCGCGTGTCCCGAGCTCGAGCCGCGGAGGATGTCGTCCGGGGCGGTCAGACCGGGATCGGGGGAGGAAGGGAGCCGTCCGCTGCGGCGCACTTCAGCCATGAGGCCGGTCCACTTCGGATTCGCGTATCCCGTTGCCGGCGCCGGCGGCGCGGGCCGTGGCGCACTCGTCGTCGGGATGACTGCCGCCGGCGGCGCGACCCGACTGGTGACTGTTGGATGTGCCGGCTCGCGGACCAGGAGCCGGAGCACGAGCGCCAGCACCGCAGCCGCCGCGAGCGGGATCGAGAAACGTGCAGCACGTCGCAGCCGCGTCTGCCCTCGCTGTTGCCGCTCCAGCGCGAAGCGGCGCAGGTCTTCGAGCTCCTCGCGGCACATCGCGCAATCGTCGATGTGCGATTCCGCCACCTCACGATCGGCGGGGTCCAGCTTCCCGTCGGCCACAAGAACCAGCGTGCCCGCGTCCACGTGCTCCTCATCCTCGGCAGAGAGGATGGTCTGCCGCACCCCGGCGGCGGAGCGTTCCAGTTCGGCGTTCGATTCGTTCCTGTGATCCGGCATGGTCGTGCGCCTCAGCGGCCCATTCTCCGGCGCAGCCGCTCGCGTGCCGACTTGCGAAGGTTGATGACCTGCTGACGCGTGATGCCGAGCCTCGCCGCGATCGTCAGGTCGTCCAGCGGCAGGTCGTTCCAGATCGCCGAGAGCTCCTCCGCCGTCATCTCCATGGCATGCGCGATCGCGCCATGATCGGCGATCCCGCTCCGGACCAGCACCGAGATCACGTCCACCGACTCGTCATCGCGCAGGTTCAGCAACAAGGCCTGCCGCTGCATCGGCCGTAACGCCTGCACCTCCCGCCACAGCGCCTGCAGGAACTCCCGCGTTTCCATGCGCGAGAGCGTGCCGGCGCCGGGAGAGGGGAGGGCTACCGGCCGTTCGCGCGACGGGACGTCGGAGACGTTCCACGCCTCTGCGATCACACTGACGATGCTGTTGAGCCACACCGGCTGCCCGGCATGCTCCAGGACTTCCGCCAGCGCTTCTGCCGGCTCGCGCGAATCCACCGTCAGCCTTCCGGCCACGTCCGTCGGAACCGGCGCTTCGCGCAGCGCCGGCCGCGTGCCCGTCCACCCGCGCAGCCCGCAGACCGTCTCCCCGGCCACCATCCACACCTCGAAGCGCTGGTCATGGGCCACCACATACCGCAGCCGGTTCTTGAGCCGCGCCCGCTGCGGGAAGCGCCGCCGCAGGTGATCGCTGATGGCGTTGTAGGTGATGGTGGCGACGTACTTTTCAAAGTCCGCCACCGCTTCACCACCCTCCGCGATCATCCGTCGCAGCTTTCCGATCAGCCGGACGTTCACGGCCGACTCCACATCCTCGGCATCGATCGGCGCGAGCGTACGCGAGCGTGTGTAGCGCGCCAGAATCGGCTCGATCACCGGCTGTGCCACCTCGGTGAGCAGCCGCTCCAGCGACGGATCCCCGACCGGGCCCATCTTCTCTACGTCCAACGGGTTCATGCGCAATGCGCGACGAGCAGCCACTGACGGAGCTGACGTCGAGCCCGCACCGATATTACCGGTATCCGTGGTACTTCGCTTTGTCATCCCGAGCGTCGAGCGAGGGACCTGTGTGGGTGGGGCGCGGGGAATGTGGCATGTGCACCGCGCCCCACCCGCACAGGTCCCTCGCTACGCTCGGGATGACATGCGTTACGTCGAACCTACTTTGCTTTCGCGCCGCTGCGCATGAACGCCACGATGTCGTCCGACACCGCGTCGCCCGAGGGGCGGTAGAGATACATCATGTGGCCGCCCGGATAGTCCTTGATCGTCAGGCGATCCGTGTCGATCCCGCTGTGCTCGAGCATGTAGCGCGTCGCAAAGTACGACGTGGTGAGATCGTCGTAACCGGCGGCGGCGAAGATCCGCAGCGCTTCGTTGTCCTTCGTGCCCTGCGCCAGCGCGCCGGTCACGTCCACGAAGCCGGCGAACGCGCCGCGGCTGTTGGCCGGCCGCTTCCACTTGCCGTTCGCCTCGTTGTTGCCCGGCAGGTAGCGCCGGTCGAAGTCCACGCCCAGCTCGTTCTTCAGATAGCTCTGGAAGAGCGAGATGTAGATCGGACCCGTCTTCGCGTTGAACGGATCGCCGTCCGGATACGCCGCCACGTCGTCCAGCTCGTCCTGCATGTAGCGGCCGTCCAGCAGGCCCACCACCTTGCCTTCATCGCGCAGCAGCTCCTTCGTGAAGCGGATGGCGTTGATGCGCAGGTTGCTGCGCAGGATGTACTGCTTCGACAGACCGGTGTAGCGGTGCATCTGGTCGGCGATGCGCTCCTTCTCCGCCTGTGGCAGCTTGTCGCCCTGGAACAGCGCCACCAGGTAATCCGAGCCGGCGAACTTCTCCACTTCGCGGAGCAGCGTCTCGCGGTCCTTCCACGTGTCCGGCAGCTTGTGGTGATAGAAAGCAGTGGCCGCGAGGGCCGGCAGGTGCGTGGAGAAGGTGAGATCGTTGCCTTCGGTGACGAACGGCAGCGTGCTCATATTGAGCGCCGGGGAGACCAGCACGATGCCGTTCAGGCCGATGCTCAGATCGCCCTGCAGCCGCGGCACGAGCAGCGACGAACGGATCCCGCCGTAGCTCTCGCCGAGGATGTACTTCGGCGAGTTCCAGCGATCGTGCTGCGTGATGAACGCGCGGATGAACTCCGCCACCGAATCCGCGTCCTCGTCATAGCCCCAGAAATCCTCGTCCTTCTTGTCGCCGAGGGCGTGGCTGAAGCCGGTGCCGATCGGATCGACGAACACGAGATCCGTGGCCCGGAAGATGGTGGTGGGGTTGTCGCGCAGCTTGTACGGCGGCGCGCCCGGATCCGAGGCGTCGCTCGGGATGTCCACCACCTTCGGCCCGACCAGGCCGAAGTGCAGCCAAACCGACGCGGAGCCCGGTCCGCCGTTGAAGATGAATGTGACCGGACGGTCCTCCGCGCGCGCGCCATCCTTCGTGTACGCGATCGTGAAGAAGCTCGCCGTGTTCTTGCCGGCGTTGTCCTTCAGGAAGATCTCCTCGGCGGTGGTGGTGTACGCCATGTCCTCCGACCCGAGCTTCATCCGGTGCTGCCGGACGAACTTCTTCGGCTCGGCCGGTTTCTCCGCCGACTTGTCCGGCGCCTTCTCCGGCGCTTTCGCCTCCTGGCCGACCAACGGAACAGCACCAAGGCAGAGAGCAACAATCAGCGCCGGTACGGGCGCAACGAGCTTTCGCATCATCAATAGACTCCCCTTCAGACGATCAGTACGACGAGTATAGGGTGGAGGTTTGCATGCCAGCCGCTGTTCACAAATTTTCTACCGCGGCACGCGCTGCCCGCGCGCGAGCACCATCACGATGCTCCGGGTGTTGCGGATATCCGCCAGCGGGTTCTTCGCAAGAATCACCAGATCCGCCACCGCGCCGGCCTTCACGCGGCCGAAGTCCTGAGCGTGGCGGAGCGCGCGCGCGGCGTTGGCCGTCGCCATCTGCAGTGGCGGGATCCCGGCGCTGACGAGCAGTTCCATCTCGTCGTGGACGCTCGTGCCGGGGACGATCCATGGCGTCGGCGTGTCGGTGCCGACCGTCATGAGTACGCCGGACTCGTAGATGCGGCGGATGAGGGCCAGCTCCTTCGGCCAGCCTTTCGTCTGCGCTTCTGCGTACTGCTCCGGCGTCCAATCTTTCGTGAAGGATCCCGAGGTCCAGCCGGAAGTGAACGCGGCCGGCGCCAGGGCGATGTCGGGATTCTTCAGCCAGCGCGGATCATTGCCGAAGAACTTCGTGTGCAGCGCGATGAGCGTCGGATCGAGAACGACGCCATGCTCCTTCATCGCCGCGATCATCTCCGCGATCGCCGCTCCGGTCACATCGACATGCTCGAGCCAGTACACCCGCCCGAACATCGTCTGCGGATACGCCTCACGCGCCCCCTCAGGCAGGTACTCGGTTGCCCACGGAGCGAAATGCTCGATGCCGTCGATCCCGAGCTTCGCCGCCTCGGTCCACGACGTCCGCTGCAGATGTCCGATCACCGGCAGGCCGGCCACGTGGGCCTCCTCGATAGCCACCTTCGTCAGCTCCGGGGTCATGCTCGCGTAGATCTTGATCGCGTCCACGCCCGCCGCCTTCTGCCAGCGGATCTCGCGCCGCACGTCCTCCGCCGTCTTCACCGGCAGGAACGGCTCGGGATTGAACGAGGAAGCATTGATGATCCGGCCCGCCGTGAAGATCCGCGGACCAGCCACGTTCCCGCGGTTCACCAGGTCCCGCAGCGTGACCGCCGCTTCGGTCTCGGAGCCCGGATCGCGAATGGTCGTCACCCCCTGCTGCAGCAGCAGCCGGAGCATGGCCAGACTCGCCTCCCGGTTGAATCGCGGCTCGAGCGCCCCCTTGTCGTCCCACGGATGCGTCAGCACGTGTACGTGCATGTCGATGAGCCCGGGCACGACGTACCGCCCAGTCCCGTCGATCACTTCCGCATCCGCCGCATGCGCCACGTGAGGCCCCACCCGCACGATCCGCTCCCCGCGCATGACCACATCGACGTGCGGCCGCACGCCGCCATCGACCACCGTCACGTCGTGCAGGATGACGTCCCCGGCCAACGCCGACGTTGCCACAACCAACACCGCCACACGCAAGAAACTGATCACACGAAGATGGTAACGGAACCGGCCGTAATGAAACGCGCTTCGGACGAAGAAGGTGACGGACATACGCGCAGCGTTTGGACTGCTGTGGCCCGAGCCACAGCTTTCGTACAGCCATGAGCAGTGCACGTGGCACCACGCAACAGTCGTCCGGTGCCACCGGCAGCGCCTGTGGCTGTACAAGAGCGGCAGAAAGCTGCCGCACTCCAAACGCTTCGCGTAGACCTTTCGCGAACTCCTGCAGATCGCCCTCTGCTCAGCAGTAAATGCGACTTCGCGCGAATGAGCGTGAAAGGTCCACGCGAAGCGTTTGGACTGCGGCGGCTTTCCGCCGCTTTTGTACAGCCACCGGCAGCGCACGGGGTACCACGCAGCAGTCGTCCGGTGCCACCGGCAGCGCGATGTGCGGGCTGGGAGCGGCGCTCGCGGCGCCGGGGCTGCTGCTGCGGCCGAGAAGCGAGAACCTTGAACGCAGAACGCAGGACGTGAATGAAGAAAGCTGCGCCACGCCGCGCGCCTGCCTTTGGTCACCCTTTCTCAATTCATCGTTCTGCGCTCTGCGTTCTGCGTTCAAGCCTTTGACGTATCCGTCGTCAGCGCAAAAGCCGCTTCCCGAGGTCTTCCAGCTCCTGCCCGGCGATGACGGTATCGAGAACGCGCAGTGCCAGTTCCTGGCGCGCGGCCGGAATGGCCTCCAACTGGCGCATGCGCTCCCGCAGGCGTGGATTCCTGAGCGGCGCCGCCAGCGGCTCCGGCGCCTCGCCACCGTTCACGAGCAGGTCGAGTGAAACCTGCAAGGCCTGCGCAAGCCGCACCGCCGTATCCAGGGAAGGCAAAGTCTGCCCCTTCTCGTACCGCGAGACCTGCATGTAGTCGATGCCGACCATCGCCGCCAACTGCGTGATAGAGAGATGAACCCGTTCCCGTAGCTGAGTGAGCCGAACGCCAAACTCGCGCATCTTCATGACGTTCAGTTTAAGCGAATTCGCGGAACCCTGGTCCGTGATTGGTAGAGATTTCAGCGAATTTGCGTGTCTTGCGATGAACGGAGTCTGCGGCTCAGGCCTTCATTCGCTGATGTGCAGCGAATTCGCTAAAAGGAACCGTAGAATCAACGAAGATGTCAGCGAATTCGCTGAAGATCTCCGCGAATTTGCTAAAACTTATAACGTCAATCCGTGCGAGTTCAGCAAATTTGCGTGAAGCAGCTTGAATTAAGCTGTCGCGTGTAGCCATGAGATCATTCGCTGTCCGCAAATTTGCTAAAGATGCACGAATTGGAAGTGCATAGGTAAGCGAATTTGCTGAACTTTGGCCTGATCGCGGCTACGATGAACGGATCGATGACTCCGGCTCTCTCCATCATCGTGCGCACCCTCGGCAGTTCGCGGCTTGGCGAGGCGCTGGAGACTCTGGCCGTGCAGACGCGGCGCGACTTCGAAGTGGTAGTCGTCGACATGAGCGGCGGCGCAAATGGACCGATACTGGAACGATTCACCCCGCGCCTGCCGGCACTGCGCGTCCTGCCGCTACCGCCAAGTGCGCGGCCGAAGGCGCTCAACGCCGGGATCGCTGCCGCGTCCGCGCCGGTCATCGGCATCCTCGATGACGACAACCTCTACGATCCCGAACAGATCGAGATCCTGCTGCGCGGTCTCGCTTCGACGAACGCGGACTACGTCTACACCGGCGTGCGGCACGTCACGTACAGCCCGAACGGGGAGCGGATCGCCTCGCGGGAGGTGGCCTTGCCGTTCGCGTTCGACAAGTTGCTGATGGGCAACTTCATCTACGCGACCGGCTCCGCGTACCGCAAAAGCCTGTGGGAGCGCCTCGGCGGCTACGACGAGCGGTTCGAAGTCTTCGAGGACTGGGAGCTCCTCATCCGCGCCGCGCAGGCGGGCCGCATCGAATTTCTCGGCGTGGTGGCCGGCGAGTCGCGCAAGTTCACCGGCATCGACGGCCCGTCGACGTTCGAGCTCGAGATCGCGCGCGTACGCCGGTGCCACGCCGGCGTGTACTGGAAGCACCGCCGCTACTACCTCTCACGCCGCTATCGCGACGAGTTCCGCCGCTCCTACAACCATCACTTCACGCAGCGAACGCCGGCTCGCAAACGGCCGTGGGCGATCACCGTGCGCGGTTGGCGGCTGGAGATTCTCGCGGATCTGGCCGCGTGGTTCGTGCACAATCTCCGCGATGGTGCCCGATCTCAGTGACCCTGCGATTCCGCGGCTGGTGGTCACGGGGCATCCGAACCACGAGCTGGCGATCTTCGGCTTCGTACAGCGCGCGCGCCCGCATCTGCTGTTCCTCACCGATGGGGGAGGGCCGGAACGGGTCGACGAATCGCGGCGCGCCCTTGCGTCGATCGGGCTGCTCGAGCGCGCGAAGTTCCTCGACTGGCGCGAGCAGACGCTCTACGAAGCGTTGCTCGCCCGCGACGTCGCCGTGCTCCTGCGCCTGGTCGACGAGGTGCGCGCCGAGCTGATCGCACTCGCGCCGCGACAGGTGATCTGCGAGAGCATCGAGCTTTACAACCCGCTGCACGACATCACCCTCCCGATCGTCCGCGCCGCCGCGGCCGGTCTCCGCGATCTCGAGATCCTGGAGTTCCCGCTCATCGCGCAGGAGCCGGCAGTGGACGAGCGCTATCGCGTTCAGCGCTTCCCCGCCGATCGCACGACCTTCGATCTCACCCTCGACGCCGCGGAGCTCGACGCCAAACTCCGCGCGCGCGATTGCGAATACGCCTCCCTCCGCCGCACCGTCGGCGATGTGGCCAATGTCACCCGCGAGCGCGCCGCCACGGAAGTCTTCGCCCGCGCCGCCGAAGCGTTCCCCACCCCCGGCCGCGATCACGTCCTCCGCTACGAATGGCGCGCCCGCCTCCTGCAGGAGCGCGGCGACATCGACCAGATCATCACCTTCGCCGATCACTTCGTGCCGGTAGCGAACGCCCTTGGGCAGATGTAGTGGCGGCGACCGGTTGAATACCCGAAAGCGCGGCGATCTACGCGAAGCGTTTGGAGTGCGGTGTCGCCACCGCTTTTGTATAGCCATGCTCGCAGCCGGTGCTGAAACCACGTTCGACGTGACTGACACCTGCATCGCCTGTGGCTGTACAAAAGCGGTGGCGACACCGCACTCCAAACGCTTCGCGTAGTCCGGCGCGCTTTTGGCTCGAAAAGGAATGCTCCGTTTGCGGGATCAGCGCGAGCGAGGAGGGGACCAGCGCTTACGACTGCGCGTCCAGCGCCTGCTCGCCGAGTGCCTGCCCGGCTTTGAGGAATTCGTTGCTGAGCTTCGTACCGGCCACGGCGCGGGAGAGTGAGAGAGCGCCGAACATCAGCGCGATCAGCGCGAGCGACTTCTCCCGGTCGGCCTTCGGGTCGCCGAGGATCTCCGCGAAGGAGTCGACAAACCCTCCCAGCTCCTCGGCCAGGGCGGTGCGGTACGGCTCGCCCTCGCGGGCCACTTCCGCCGCGGCGTTCGGCAGGATGCAGCCCGCTTCCGGATGATCGCGATGGCTGCGGGAGAGATAGCGGCGCAGCACGGTCAGGGCGCGCTCGCGCGGGGTCGTGCCGGGCGCATTGCCGAGCAGGCGGTCCCACATCCTGCTGCCGGCGCTGCGGATGGTCTGGGCGAAGAGATGCTCCTTCGATTCGAAGTGGCTGTAGAAGCCGCCCACCGTCATACCGGCGCCCTTCATCACGTCCATGACCGAGCTGGCCTGGATGCCCTGCTTGCGCAGCAGCACGGCCGCCGATTCGAGGATCGCCTCGTGCGACTGCTGCTTCTTCTCGGACTTGCTCACGGTCAAATCCTCTCGATGATCGTGGCGATGCCCTGCCCGCCGCCGATGCACATGGTGATCAGCGCGGTCTGCTTGCCGGTGCGCTCCAGTTCGTCCAGCGCGGTGCCGAAGAGCATGGCCCCCGTGGCGCCGAGCGGATGGCCGAGGGCGATCGCGCCGCCGTTCACGTTCACACGATCGGGGTCGATGCCGAGCGCGCGCGTGGTCTGCAGCACCACGCCGGCGAAGGCTTCGTTGATCTCCCAGAGGTCGATGTCGCGCGCGGTCATGCCGGCCATGCGCAGCGCTTTCTCGCTCGCCGGCGCGGGGCCGGTGAGCATCAGCAGCGGCTCGGTGCCGACGGTGGTCATGGCCAGGATGCGCGCCCGCGGTTTGAGGCCGTGCTCGCGCACGTAGCGCTCCGAAGCAATCGCTACCGCGGCTGCGCCATCGACGATCCCGCTGGAATTGCCGGCCGTGTGCACGTGCTGGATTGCTTTCGCGGCCGGATACGCGGCCAGCGCGATCTCATCCAGCGTCTCACCATTCGGTCCCGCCGCGTGCGCGCCCGCCGCCGTGAAGGCAGGCTTGAGCGCCGCCAGCCCCTCCGCGGTGGTGTCGGCGCGCGGAAACTCGTCGCGCTCGAGCACGATCGCACCGGTGAACGGATCGCGCACCGCGATCAGCGACTTGGCGAACCGGTTCTCCTCGATCGCCCGCGCCGCGTTCCGCTGCGACCGCAGGGCGATGGCGTCGATCTCCTCGCGCGAGAAGCCCTCCAGCGTGGCGATCAGGTCCGCGCTGATGCCTTGCGGCACCTGGAACACGCGGCCGCGCAGATGGAGGTTCTCCCCATCCTGCCCCGCGCCGTCGGAGCCCATCGGCACGCGCGACATGCTCTCCACCCCTCCGGCCACGGCCAGCTCCATCGCCCCGGAGCCGACGGCCATCGCCGCAAAGTGGATGGCCTGCAGTCCCGATCCGCAGAAGCGATTCAACGACGCGGCCGATACGGTGTCGGGCCAGCCCGCCGCGAGTACGGCGTTGCGCGCCACGTTCGCTCCCTGCTCGCCGACCTGCGACACCGCGCCGGCCATGACGTCGTCGACGTCGGCAGGGTCGAGCCCGACGCGATCGCGCAGCGCGTTCAACACCTGCGCGAACAGCTCCTGCGGGTGAATGTTCGAAAGAGCGCCTTTGCCGGCTTTCCCTCGGCCACGAGGTGTGCGGACGGCGTCGATGACGTAGCTGTCGTTTCTCATTACGACCATAATATGATGACCGTAATTTGAATTGTCAAGGCGCCGACCACAATCGCGGCGATCTACGCGAAGCGTTTGGAGTGCGGCGCTTTCCCGCCGCTCTCGTATAGCCACAGGCGCTGCCGATGGCGCTCGCGCGACCGTCCCGTGATGCCCCCTGCGCTGCTCGTGGCTGTACAAGAGCGGCGGGAAAGCGCCGCACTCCAAACGCTTCGCGTAGTCCGGCGCGATTTTGGTGCAAACGCAAAACGGGGGAGGGCGTGAGCCCTCCCCCGTATCGGGAACTGCGGTGAACGCGCGCCTTACGGCGTCGTCACCGTCACGTCATCGACGAACACGTTGTTGCCGAAGACGCTGATGCCGAGGAAGCCGAGTTGGACGGTCGTGCCCTTGTACGCCGTCAGGTCGATCGTGTGCTGCTTCCAGCCCGTCGAGCCGTCGTAGCGGTTCACGGCCGACCCGACGTTCGCCCAGGTGGCGCCCGTCGAGGCCTGCAGCTGCACGCGGTCGGCGAGGGTCGAGTAGCCGGTGTCGTGGTACATCCAGAACTTCAGCGTGACCGTCGAGGCCCCGCTGGGGATGGCGAAGCCGGTGGTGCGGTAGACCCGCGTCTGCGAGCCGCTGGCGGAGGTGTAGGAGTTGAACTTGGCCAGGTAGCTGCCGCCGTGCGGCGTGACCGTCGGCTGCGTGCCCGACGTTGGGAACGTCCAGGCGCCGGCCGTGCCGGAGACCTGCGCGGTGGCCCAGCCGGTGCCGGCCGTCTCGAAGCCGTTCGTGAAGAGCGTGGAGCCCCCCGCCGTGATGGTGGCCGTCACCGTGTAGTTGCCCGCGGCGTAACCATTCACGCCCAGCCACCAGGTGCCCGCGGCCGGATTCGTGGCCGAGCAGGTCTCGTTGCCCGACGAAGTGTACGGACGGCAGATGTAGGAGCCGGAGGTCGGCTTCACATTGAACTGCGTGTAGATGTCGACGTCGCCCGTGGCTGCCGTCGTAGCGAAAGTCAGGTCCGTGGCGCCTGCCGGAACGGTGATGTAGTAGTACTTCCATGCACCCACGGCCACGCTCTGGCCCGTCAGGGGCACGCCGCTCGTGAGCAGCGTGTCGCCGCCGCCGCAGGTGGCGGTGAAGTTCGCCGTGACATTGGCCGAGGTGATCGTCACCGAAGCCGAAGCCGGGGCGAACGTGCAGCCCGACTTGCTCGGCGTGACCGTATACGAACCGGCCACGAAGCCCGCCAGCGAGTAATTGCTCGAGGCGTCGCTCGTCGTCGAGGAAGCGCCCACCGTGACGGTGGCGCCGGACGTGCCGGCGTTACCGCTGATCGAGAACGTCGGCGTCGAGCACGAGGCCGTGAAGTTCACGCCCGTCACATTGGCGGAAGTGATCGTCACCGAGCTCGAAGCCGGCGAGAACGTGCAGCCGGCCTTGACCGGCGTGACCGTGTACGAACCGGCCGCCAGGCCGGCGATGCTGTAGTTGCTCGAGCCATCGCTGGTCGCGGAAGACGCGCCCGCGGTGACCGTCGCGCCCGTGGTGCCGGCATTACCGGAGATCGAGAACGTCGCTGCGGAGGACGTCGTGATCTTCGCTGTCCAGATCTCTTCCTTCGCGTTGTTGCGGCGGTCCGTCCACGAGGGGAAGAAGGCGTTGCCGTA
Source organism: Acidobacteriota bacterium (assembly GCA_034665665.1). GTDB lineage: Bacteria > Acidobacteriota > Thermoanaerobaculia > Gp7-AA8 > Gp7-AA8 > DASWOB01. The sequence continues at coordinate 282 of JAXDJK010000379.1, read as the reverse complement.
GCCCGAGAGGCTGTTGTAGTCGCCGAACTGGTTGCCCGAATCGGCACCGGCGATGGTCTCGTCGGTCATGGCCGTCGTGACCTTGACCGCCGGCTCCCACGACGCGCCGCCGTCCGTCGACAGCTGGTAATAGATGTCCACCTTCTTGCGGCCGGCATCGCTGACCGTGTCGTAGTAGATCGCGCCGATGTTGCCGTTGGTCTCATCGATCGCCAGGAACGGATTGAACTGATCGTTCAGGCCGGCCTGGTTGTTGATCTTCACCCGCGCGCTCCAGGTGGC
>JAXDJK010000378.1:0-6407 GCA_034665665.1 Acidobacteriota bacterium | reverse complement strand
CATGGCCCCGGTGGCCGGCATCGTCAATCTGCCCTACGCCGACCAGCTGGCCATCGACCGGTGGGGCACCCCCCGCCAGTACGACTACAACTCGGACAGCATCGCCACCGACCACGTCTTCAACATCTCCAGCGGCGGCACCGGCACGAAGCCCGTCACCTCCGCCTACCTCTCGTACCCCTGGACGTACCTCGTGGTCAGCAGCCGCGTGTACGCCGGCAGCTACCCGGGCGGCGGCGAGAGCAGCTACTTCTTCGGCCTCGTCTCGGACGCGGCCCCCGTCCTGCGCACGGTGTGGGTCCACCTGGACAGCGGCTGGGTCGCCGTGACCGGCTACGCGCCGCCGATCTCGTAAGAAAGCAGGGCGCGGTGACGTCGAACGCGACGTCACCGCGCCGCATCCTACGGCAGCGAGAGCATCAGCAACTTCGGGCTCGACGCGGTCGTAGCGCGCGTCAGCGTGGCCTCGAAGTAATAGGCGTTCTGCTCGAAGTTCATGGTCGCGAAGTCGTTCGGTTCGCAGGTTGCGCAGCCGAAGCCCGGCTCGCCGGTGTTGGTGGTCGGTCCGAACTGGCAGAGGGTCGTCTCGACCGGGATGCAGAGCGAGGCCTGGATCAGCTTCACGGTCACGCCGTTCTGTGCCCAGCCGATGGTGAACCCGCCGCTCCAGTCCGGATGCAGATCGTTCGGATGGATCGGATAGCGGGCCACGATCGTACCGGTCGCGCCGGTCTTGAACTGCAGCCGTGCGCCGCTGAACTCGTACAGGTTCAGGCACGACTCGTCGATGATCCCTTCCGAGCCGATGGAGTTCCAGTCGGCTGCATAGGCAGGGAGACTACAGAGACACAACAGCACGAGGATGAGCGAGAGTTTTCTCATGACGAATCTCCTTGGAAGAAAGGTACGGCCGAGGACGGCGGGTGACAGGGGTGTTGTGACGAAGACCCGCTGCGGCGTGACGAACCTTCGTCACAGAGGTGTCGGCGCCGGCGATCTCTCCAGCGGTTAGAATGGACGCATGGCATCCCGACGCGCCGTGACCGCCCTCCTCCTCGTGCAACTGCTCGCGTTCACCGTCGCCGCCCAGCAGTCCTCCGAATTCGGCCGCGCCAGCGGCGGGGAGGTCGTGCTCACGCCGAAAGGCTCCGCACCCCTCTCCGGCACACTCACGCTCTCGGCCTCGAATGCGAACGACGTATTCGGCGCCATGACCGCCGGCGGCACCCTGCTGGAGGACCGCCTCTGGTTCTTCGCCTCCGCCTCCCGCCAGCAAACCTCCTCCTCGCGCTTCGACACCCTCGCGCTGCCGGAGAACGCCACATCCAACGCCGTCGGCGTCCGCGCCAACGCCCAGCTCACCAGCGCCCAGGACTTCTCCGCGATCTTCGACGCCGCCCGCCGCCCGGAGCTCTCCACCACCGCCCCCGCGTCGTTCGGCGCTGTCGTGCCCTCCTCATTCCTCTCCCTCCGGTACACCGGCATCGTCTCCAGCCACATGTTCTTCAACGCCAGCGTCTCGCGGAGCTCGCGGACAGCAACCGTCCCGGTGCAGTAACGGCGTCCCGGCGCACCCGGTACGCGCACAGGCGGGACGCCTGTGGGCCCTGCGGACGGGACGTCCGCGCTCCCGACAGCCCTCTTTAGGCGTGCGACTGATGCCGTTCGCCGCGGAACGCCGCCGGCGTCATGCCGAGGGTCCATTTCGCGGCCGGCGCCAGCACCGTTACTGGAACGCTCCGCCCGTACGCGTCACCGCGTTGGTCCACTTGCCGTACATCGGCTGCGGCAGGAGGAAGAACGACTTTCCGAACGCCTGGTCTATGCCGGCGTCGGTGAACGGTTCGCCTTTCTGCGGGAAGTCGCCCATCTGGTCGCCGACGAACGCCACGATCTGCAGGGGCGCACCCGTCGAACAGACCCCGCTCCCGGTGACGACGCTCTTTCGCCGGCTGGCTTTGGTGTCATTCGCATTCGTCTTGAGGCAGAGCAGGTCGCCTGTGACGAAAAGGTCATTGGCCTCGAGGTTGTCGCGCGTCGCTGTGGCGAGGTCGAGTTTCGAGCCGTCGAGCGCCACGTACTCGTTATATCGATCGCTGATGAAGATGACCTTGCCGTGGATCGCGCGGACCGCTTTGACGAAATCCTTCACCCCCGGCACCGTCCCCGCCGCGTGGCGCTGCACCCAGTCCGCCCACGAAGCCTCTTCGAAGCCGAGGCCGTAAACGCCGCGCTCGAGCTGATACTGAGAGTTGTCGAGCGTGGTCTCGTCGATGTCGAGAATCACGCCCCACTTGCCGTCCGCCGGGTTGGTGTCCTTGACCGTCGTGGTGACCGCCGTCCGCGCGATGCGGTACGTGAGCCGGCAGAGCGTCGCGTATTCGGCGCTGTCGCGGACGTATTTGACCTCCATTCCGCGTGTAGCGTCGGGTAGCCGAGGTGCGCAAACGGGTGCAGGACACGTCGGCAGCGCGACTTGAGCGAAAAGCGCGGGCGCACAGAAAGCCGTCAGGACGAGGGCTAGCCATCGTTGTTTCATAAAATCTCCTCTCGCGTGGATTTCTCCATTATGGCGCCTCGTGGTCTATGTTGTGCCGCAAGATGAAATCGCTTGCGCTGCTCCTGCTGCTGTTCGCCACGATGCCGCTGCTCGGCGCGGACGATCCCGGGATTGCCCAGGCTATCGCCCAGGGCGTGGCCCTTCACGATGCCGGCAAGTACGACGAAGCCATTGCCAAATACCGCGAAGCCCTGGCCGCCGATCCCGGCAACGTGTCGGCGACATACGAGCTCGCGTACAGCCTCTACGCGAAAGGCGACTACGCGCAGTGCACGACGCTCCTCCAGCCGCTCGCGGACATGCCGGGCGTGCTGCAGCCGGCGGTGCTGACGTCGCTCGGGAACTGCCTCGATTCCGGCGGCCACCCCGACGAGGCCATCGCCGCCTACCGCAAGGCGCTGGCCATCCAGCCGGACAATCCATCGTTTCTCTTCAACCTGGCCATCACGCTCAGCGGAAAAGGGGAGCTGGACGAAACGCGCGAGCTGCTGAAGAGGAACGCCACGCTGCGCCCCAATCACGCCAGCGGGCGCTACCTGCTGGCACAGACGTTCGACCAGCAGAACTTCCGGGCCGCGGCGCTGCTCGAATACCTGCGCTTCCTGGCCATCGAGCCGTCCACCCCGCGCGCAAAAGAAGCCGCCGCCCACGTCGTCGAGATCCTGCACCGCGGCGTCTCCTCGGATGGCGGCAAGAACATCAACATCACCGTCGATCCGGATTCGCGCAAGGAAGAAGGCGACTTCGGCTCCTGGGAAATGATGATCTCCATTACGGGCGGCCTCCGGTTCACCAAAGAGAGCCGCAAAAAGAGCGAATTCGAGAAGACCCGCGACGAGGTCTCGTCCGCGCTGGCCGTGCTCCTCGAAACGCGCTCCGACCTCGGCACCAACTACACCACCACCCAGAACATCCCCTTCTTCGTCACTCTCGACGAACAGAAACTCCTCGACGCTTTCGCCGGCGACGTCCTGCTCCCCCTGGACCTGAAAGGCGGCGACGCCTGGGCCAAAAAGAACGCCGCGGCCTTGCAGCAGTACCGCGCCTTCATCGCGGCGCAGGCGCGATGACGCGTTCTCGCGAGACGATGCCTTCAGCCGCGGAGCGGCGACATCGCTCCACGTCTGTCCCCGGCCGAGGTCAAAACGGCGATTCGATCTCGAAGAACTCGCCCTGCATCATCACCGACGGCGGGATGCCGAACATTTGATAGAACGTCCGCGTGAGGTGTGCCGCGTCGGCGAAATCGGCGGCGTGCGCGGCGGCGGCCAGCGTTCGCTCCCGGCCGATGGCCACCACCGCCCGCGCCAGCTTGCGCCAGAGCATGTAGCGGCGGAAGGGGAGGCCCACCTGCTGCTTGAACAGATGCGCGAAGCGTCCCTCCGATAAGTACACCGACGCGGCGGCGCTCTCCAGCGAGATCCGCAGATCGTCCGACGCGCGGATCTCCCCCAGCACCTTCGTGACCCGCTCGTCCAGCTTGCGTGATGGCGGCGCGCCCGCGCACATGGCCCGCACGTACTGCAGGATCAGCGGCCGGATCTCCATGGCCTCGTGCGGCCGCTCCAGAAACTTTCGCAGCTCGTCCGCGCACGGCACTACCCGCTCCTCCGGCACGAAGGCGATCTCGCGCCGGAACGTGCTGCGAAGCCACACCCCCGGCGTCGATTCCGGATCGACGAACAGCATCGCCCCGATGGCGCCCAGGCCATCGTACGAGTGCTCGACGTCCGGCGGGACCACCAGCCCGCGGCCGGACTGCCACTCGCCGCGCGCCGCCTTGACGCCGATCCGGCCCTCGATGGCGATGACCAGCTGAAAGGCGTGATGCGCGTGCGGCGCGATCACGCCCTCGCTGCACCCGAGGGCCAGGAACCCGCCGTCCCAGAGATACCAGCGCGGACCATCGCCCACCCAGCGCGAATCGCGGATAGCCGGTTTGTACAAGAAAGCCGTCGAGCTCATTCAATCGTCCTGTGTGTGCCGACCCTATCTTGCGGTCATCATGAAAAACAAACAAATCCTCGCCGCGCTCATCACCCTGGTCGTAGCTTTCGTCGTCTCCGCGTGCAGCACCAGGCCGCCGGCCAGCCAGTTCGGATTCGGACCGCGCACCTCCGCCCAGAGCCGCTACACCGCCACCCTCGCGCCGCCCGCCCAGCCGCTCAAGCCCCGCCGCCTATTAAAGATCCAGGTCGAGATCCGCGATTCTGCCGGACGCCCCGTGGACGGCGCAACGATCGACGTCGACGGCGGCATGCCCCAGCACGGCCACGGCCTCCCCACCAAGCCGCGCGTGACCCGGAGCCTCGGCGACGGACGCTACGAGATCGAAGGCCTCCGCTTCAACATGGGCGGCTGGTGGGAGCTCCGCCTGGCCGTCGACTCGCCCGCCGGCGCCGACCGCGTGATCTTCAACCTCGAGGTCTGAGCCCATCATGACTACCAAACGCATCGCCGCCGCCGCCGTTCTCTTCCTTGCCGCCGCCCTGACCACCGTCGCCGCCCGCGGCGAGCGGTGGTCGAACGAGGAGCGCGAGACCCTGCGCAGCCTCTCCCTGGCCGAGCTCGAGCCGCTGCCGCCCGATCCGACCAACCGCGTGGCCGGCGATCCGCGTGCCGAGGCGCTCGGGCAGCGCCTCTTCTTCGACACGCGCTTCAGCGCGAACGGCCAGGTCTCCTGCGCCACCTGCCACGTGGCGGATCGCGAGTTCCAGGACGGCACGCCGCTGGCCAAAGGCGTGGGCACCACCGATCGCCGCACCATGCCGGTGGCCGGTACCGCGTACAGCCCGTTCCTCTTCTGGGACGGCCGCAAGGACAGCCAGTGGGCGCAGGCGCTCGGTCCGCTGGAGAGCGCCGTCGAGCACGGCGGCTCGCGTGCGCAGTACGCCCACCTCATCGCCGCCCAGTACCGCGACGCCTACGAGCCGCTCTTCGGCCCCCTGCCGGACCTCGGCGCCATCCCGCCCGCCGCCGGTCCCGTGGCCGATCCGGCCGCGCGTGCCGCGTGGGACGCACTGTCCGAGGAACAGCGCGTGGCCGTGACGCAGGTCTACGTCAACATGGGCAAAGCCATCGCCGCGTACGAACGGCGCCTCCAGTACGGACCGTCGCGCTTCGACCGCTACGTCGATGCCCTCCTGGCCACCGGCCGCCCGCCCGCGGACCTTCTCACCAATGACGAGACCGCCGGCCTGCGCCTCTTCATCGGCAAGGCCAACTGCACGCGGTGCCACAACGGACCGCTGCTGACGAACAACGAGTTCCACAACACCGGCGTGCCCGCCTCCGCGGCCGTTACGAAGGTGGACCGCGGCCGCACCAAAGGCGCGCCGGACGTGCTCGCGGACGAGTTCAACTGCCGCAGCCGCTGGAGCGACGCCAACGCCCAGTGCCCGGAGCTGGAGTTCCTGGTGGCGGAAGGGGAGCCGCTCGAGCGCGCCTTCAAAGTGCCGTCGCTCCGGAACGTGGCCGACCGCGCCCCCTACATGCACGCCGGCCAGTTCGCCACGCTCGAGGAAGTGGTCGCCCACTACAACCGCGCCACGGCGGCGCCGTCCGGCCACAACGAGATCAAGCCGCTCCGCCTGAGCGTCCGCGAGCAGCAACAACTCGTCGCCTTCCTGCGCACCCTCAGCGGCGGCACCACCGGGCCGAGGTAGGTGCAACGCAATTCGAGCCTCGCGAGGGTCAACTCTTGCCACGCGAGGCTCGACCTGAGTCTCGCGAGGGTCAACTCCTGCCACGCGCGACTCACCCCCAGCCTCGCGAGACTCAACCTGAGCCTCGGTCGACTCACCCCCCAGCCTCGCGAGACTCACCACGAGCCTCCCGAGACTCGACC
>JAXDJK010000377.1:0-2860 GCA_034665665.1 Acidobacteriota bacterium | reverse complement strand
CTGCGTGGCGACTACTCGATCATCGCTTTCGTGGGGGACGAGCACGCCATGACCGTCTTCGACCGGCGCGACCTACGTCCCGCGTTCTCCATGACTGGCGAGCGCTTCGAGATCGGGCTGCTCTCGGTCGATCACCGCTGGCAGCTCGAGCCGGCGCACGTCGAAGCCGTTCGATGATCTCGCTGCTGGTCGTCAACTACCGCTCGGCAGCGCTGGCGGCGGAAGCAATCCGCTCCGCGCGCGCCGCATCATCGGAGCCGCTGCAGGTGGTCGTAGTCGACAACAGCTGCGATCCCGCTGAAGCGGAGGCGCTGCGCGGTTGCGCCGACGTACTTCTCGTATCGGCCACCAATCGCGGTTACGCCGGCGGCATCAACGACGGACGCCGCGCGTGCACGGGCGAAGTCATCGTGGTCACGAATCCGGATATCGTCTTCACCCCCGGCGCGATCGACGCCCTGGCGGGTGCTCTCGATCGCCGCACGGCCGTGGCCGGCCCGGCGCTCTTCTGGGATGACGCGTTGACCTGGCACCTCCCTCCGGCGGACCTGCAGACCGGCCGCGAGAAGATTGACGAAAGCCTGGCCAGCCGCTCCCGGGCGTGGTTCGAGGAGCGCGACTGGCGCCGCATCCGGGCGCGCCTTGCGTTCTGGTCGCTCACCGCGACGACACCCGTACGGGCGCTCTCCGGTGCCGTGCTGGCGCTTCGCGCGGACGAATTCGATCGCGCCGAGGGCTTCGACGAACGGTTTGCGTTGTACTTTGAGGAGAACGACTTTCTGCGGCGCATCGCCGCGCTGCGACGGCGGATCGTCTACGTCCCGGCCGCGCGCGTGCGGCACCTGTACAACCAGAGCGCCGGCCAGGAAGCCGAGGCGGCCTCCGCGCGCTACGGTCAATCCGAGCTGCGGTACCTCGAGAAGTGGAACGGTCCGTTCGCGGCGCGGCTGCTCAAGCGGCTGGAGCGGCCGCTGCCTGCCTTCGACGCGCAACAGGTCGAGGGACCGATCGCGATCGATGGCGAGGTGGTCGTCGAAGCCTCGCCGTTGCCGAGCTTTGCCACGGCTGCCGGTCGCCGCACCAGCGGAAGTGTCGTCATTCCGCCGGAGATCTGGGCCGCGTACAAAGCGCCAGCTCTCTACCTGCGGACGATCGATCCCTCCTCGGGACGGGTGCTCGCAACGTACGCACGGTACAGGACTTGATTAGAATCTCCGCATGAGCTCGACCCGCGTATCGGTCGTGATGCCGCTCGTCGGCCTGCGCGAGCGTCCCCACGCCTCGGTCGAGCGCATCGAGCGCTACCTCGAGACCACCGGCTTCACCTTCGAGCTCCTCACCCCGGCGGGCGAAGCGTACGGCCCCGTCGTCCGCAAAGGCGTCAGCGATGCCAAAGGGAGCATCATCGTGACCGTCGACCCCGAGCTCCCGTATCCGGTGAGTGCCATCGGCGACGCCGTGGCCATGGTCGACTCCGGAGTGACCGACGTGGTCTTCGCCTCCACGCGCGCCGACGAGCCGGCCGGGCACGCGCCCATCCGCTGGATCCTGGTGCCGATCCTGCCGGATCCGGCCATTCACCTGAAAGCCTTCACCTCGGCCGCCGCAAAGATCGCAATAGGGGAGTCGCGCATGGGCGCCTGCGACCTCGAGGTAGCGTTCCTGGTGAACAAGTACGGCTTCCGGATCGAGCGCCTGGTGGTCCGTCCCGATGGCGCCGTCCACACCCGGCGCTCCTTTGGCGCAATTCGCGGAATCGTGCAGGCCATCGCCGTGCGTCTCGCGAACCGCAACAACGCCTATCGGGCCTCGCGGCGCTGCCCGGTGTGCTTCTCCTCCGAGGTATGGAGCTGCGCGCAGATCACCACCAACGTCGTCCGGCACTGCAAGCGGTGCAAGTGCCGCTACCTGAACCAATTCGTCACCGAGGAGGACGAAGCGCTGCCGGTGCGCCGCGTCCTGCGTGCACACCCGCTCACCGCTACGCCATCCTTCGAAGCGCATTCGCCCCCGGCGCGCGACAAGACCAGCCAGCGCCGGCTGAACTGGGTGCGACGCCAGCTGGTCGCCCGTTCGCGCGTGCTCGAAGTGGGCGTGCGCGACGGCAGCTTCGGCGCGGCCGCCTCCGCGGAGTACGACTACGTCGGGATCGACGCCGCGACGGCCGTGGCGCGGCATGCCCGCGCGCGCGGGTTGGACGTCTACTGCGCGACCCTCTCAACGTTCGTCAACACCGGTCCCTCGTTCGACGCCATCACGCTGTTTCACGTCTTCGAGAACATGGTCGATCCCCACGACGCGATGGCGCGGATTAAGGAGCTGCTCAAGCCGGGCGGCGTGCTGTTCCTCTCGACCTTCGATACGGAGGGGCTGATCTACCTGATCACCGAGCGGCGGAGCATGGCCCAGAACTTCCGCACGCACCTGATCCTCTATTCGCGCTCCGCGCTGATCGAGCTGCTGGAGCGCTCCGGCTTCGAGATCATCGCCATCGGACCCGACTTCGAATATCGCGACCAGAAGTTTCTGCGGCACTGGCTTCAGCAGCGCTGGCCGCTGCTGTCGGTGCTCGTGCAGCCGCTCCTGCGGCTGCTGCCCGATCCGACGCTGGTCAGCTCCGGCTCCATCCGCATCGTGGCGCGGCGCCGCGCCGGTCCGTCGATGAACGTGCGCGCCATCCGCTCGGCGGAGCCGACGCATGCCCGTTGATTCGCCCACAGTGTCCGGCGCGCGCTTCCGCGTCCGCGCCTATCGCGCGGACGACGAAGAGGCCATCCTCGACCTCTTCGCCCGCTCCTTTCCTCACGCTCCACGGCCGCTGGCGCACTTCCGCTGGAAGTATCACCACAGCCCGTTCGGC
>JAXDJK010000376.1:0-5412 GCA_034665665.1 Acidobacteriota bacterium | reverse complement strand
CACCGCTTTTGTACAGGCGTACACGGCACGGTAGGCAGCACCGGCACGCCGAGGAAGACGCGTAGCGCCTGTGGCTGTACGAAAGCGGTGGCGACACCGCACTCCAAACGCTCCGCGTAGTCCGGCGCGGTTTTGGACGAAGCCCCGCGCATGGCCCTCCTCCCGAAACGGGAAGAGGGCGCGTGCACCGTCAGAGCACGACGATCTGCTTGTTGAACGGAATGGCGCGGATGCGCGGGCCGCCGGCGGCGGCGATGGCGTTTGCCAGCGCTGGAGCTACGGCGGCGGTCGGAGGCTCGCCGACACCGGTCGGCGGCACCTCGGTTCCGGGATAGCTCTTGACCACCTCGTCGCTCGGCTCCACGAAGAACGTCGTGATCTTCCTGGGGATCTGGTGAATCCGAAGGACCGGATAGTCGTCGAAGTTGTTCTGGACCACGGCGCCGTTCTTGACGGTTATTTCGCCGAGGAGCGCCAGGCTGATGCCGTAGAGGATGCCACCCTCCATCTGCGCGTAAACGCGGTCCGGGTTGATCACGCGACCGCAGTCGAGGGCCGCGAAGACCTCGTTGATGGTCAGCTCATTCGCGTCATTGATCGACACGTCGAATACGAGAGCCACGTAGCTGAGGAAGCTGCGGTGTGCGGCGATGCCGAGACCGCGGCCTTTGCCCAGCGAGCCGCGCTTCGCGTCCCAGCCCGACTCCTTCGCCACACGCTCCACCACGGCCCGCAGGCGCCGCGTGTCGGGCGGATAACCGGGCATGATCTCCTTTTCCTGGCCGCCGATCGGCTTCATCTGGCGGTCGATGGGAAAAAGGTTGTTGTCGTAACACGGCACATGCTCTACCTCGCGGAGCTCTTTCTCCGTGAACATGTGTCCCTGTCCGATCAGGTCGAGCAGATAGTCTTTCGAGTCGCGGCCGGCAGCCTTGGCCAGCTCGTCCGCAAAGGAACAGAGGCCGAACGCGTGATAGATGTTCGCCACCGAGCGCATCCAGCCGCAGCGGATGTGATTCGGGGCCGGTGAGTTCTCGATCTGCATGTTCTCGATGACATATGGGTTGTCCTCGAGCCCCTGTCCCAGCTCGATGGCCGAGCCGTAGGGGTATTTGCCGCCGTTGTGAAACGCCGCGCGCGCCTTGATGAAGATGTCATTGAGCGCTGGCGAGTATGCGGGCGACGGCGTCGGGAAGATGGTGGCAAAGAACGACGTAAAGGCGCTGCGCTGCAGCAGCGCCGTCGGACGGCCGGCACCATCGACGCTGGCTTGGAAGCGCTGGTGGCTGACTGCATTGTAGAAGCTGAACTGGATGTCGTCTTCACGCGTCCACTGCACGCGAATCGGCACGCCCGGGTGATTGCGCGCGAGAAACGCGGCCTCCATGGCGTAATCCGGATTGGACTTGCGTCCGAAGCCGCCGCCGAGCAGCGTCACGTGGACTTTGACGTGATCGCGGACGGTCTTCTTCAGCTCGTCCCGCATGTTGAAGAGCGTTTCCTGGTTCACTCCCAGCATCTTCGCCAGGGCGTCGTTGAAGGCTGCCTGGTTGTCCCGCTCGCAATCCCGCAGTTCGGATGGCTCGGTGGCCAGCCAGAGCAGACCCTTCACCGGATTCGGCTCCAGCATGGCCAGGCCAATGTAGTGCTGTGCCAGCTCCGGCCCCTGCGTCGGAGACCAGATCTCCCACTTCCCGCCGTCGTAAACGGCGATCGCCGCCGGCGGCTCCATTGGAGTCTGGGCCAGGTGGGGGATGTAGTAGTCCGCCTGGACCACCTTGGCGGCGCCGGCGATCGCGGCGTTCGCGTCACCCTTCCAGCGCACCGCAACGCCGGGCGCGGACGTCGATTGTTCGAGCTCGGCGCGATAGGCAACGGAATCGTACGTGGCGTTCGCCCCGAGGTCCCACTGCACGGATGGCAGCAATGCCCTCCGTCCCTGCCATGCCGCCCAGGTATTTTCTGCAATGACCGCTACGCCGGCATGCGGGACGAAGTTGGATCCCACGCCGCCGGTGTACGGAAAGTTCGGGGGAAGCACCGGCTCGACAAACTTGACGCCCGGCACAGCCAGCGCCGCACTCGCGTCGAAGGATTTGAGCGTGCCGTTGGCAACCGGGCAGCGCACGACCATGGCGGTCAGCATGCCGCGGCCGCGAAGCTCGACGTCCGCGCCGTAGACGGCCTTGCCCGTGACCATATCCCTGGCATCGTCGAACGGCATCTTCTTGCCGATGTAGGTGAACTGGTCGGGCCGCTTGAGAATGGTCTTGATCTCGTCGATCTCCGGCAGCGGCTTGACCTTGCTGGCCTCGATGAGCAGGTGGTTGTACGCGATGGAACGACCGCTGGCGGCGTGATACACGCGCTGCTTCCGGGCCTCGAGCTCGCTCTCCTTGACTCCCCATTTCATGGCCGTGGCGCGGATCATCACCAAACGCAGGCCGGCGCCGAAGATGCGCATCGGCATGTAGTACGCCGCCATGCTTCGCGAGCTGTCGGTGAATTGCGCATCCTCGGATTTGACGATGGCCGGGCCACCCGGGATGGGATACGGAAACGGCACGCCGAAGCTCACCGCATCGGCATCGGCCTGGTGCAGCGTGACCTTGTCCCAATCCAGCTCCGCCTCGTCCGCCAACACTGCCGCAAGACTCGATTTGATGCCCTGCCCCATCTCCGCGCGATGCGTGAAGATGGTGATGTCACCGCTGATCGGCTTGATGGCGACGAACGCCGAAAGCGGAATCCCTCGGAGAATGAGGCTCTTGAGCTTGTCCGTATCGGCAAGGAGGTCTCCGGGCGCAATGGAACAACCAAGCACCAGCGCGCCGGTGCCAATACCCATGTCCCGGAGAAACTTTCTGCGGGTGACCCTGTAGATGGCGCTCATGACTAGCTCCCGGCGACCTTGTGGATCGCCTCCCGGATGCGGGGATAGGTGCCGCAGCGGCAGATGTTGCCGCGCATTGCGCTGTCGATCTGCGTGTCGTCGGGATGGGGGTTGGCCTTGAGGAGGGCCGCGGCGCTCATGATCTGGCCGGGCTGGCAGAACCCGCACTGCGGCACGCCCAGCTCCATCCACATCTTCTGGCAGGGATGGAGACCATCCGTCGACAGCCCCTCGATCGTGGTGATGTCCGAGAGCGAGGCCACGCCGACGTCGAGTACGCAGGACCGCACGGCCCGTCCATCCAGATGAACCGTGCAGGCGCCGCACTGCGCAACACCGCAGCCGAACTTCGTGCCCTTCAGACCGAGCACGTCGCGCAGGACCCAGAGCAGGGGCATGTTGCCGTCGACGTTCACCGTGTGCATCGTGCCGTTGACGTTGAGTTGGAAAACGGACATCGGAACCTCCTCCTTGGTCACATTCCTTGCGGCATCAGAACTTGCGGCGAAGCTCCACGCGGGCCCCGTAGACGTCCTTCTCACCCTGCCGCCAGCCGCGCATGGCATCGAGCCGTACGATCCAGGCATTCGAGATCGGGTGCTGATAGCGCGCGCCAAGGGCGTATTCATTGCCCAGTGGACTGTCGCCGGTGCGCTGCACCACCGCCGCCTCGACCACGATCTGACGGTGCAGGTCGAACAGATACTCCACGCCCACCGCGCCGCCATACGAATCGTGTGCGCGGGCGTCGAGCGTCGGATAGCGCGTCAGCCCGTCCGACTCGAAATTGATGCCCGTGTTCCGCAGCACGCCGCCCGCGTCCGCATTCCGCGCCAGCGATTGCGGGTTATTGAAGCCGGCGAAGAGATTGACGTACGGCACCAGCGTGACCGGATTGCTCTTGAAGAACGAATTCTCCAGAAGCAGCAGCACCCCGTCCGCCGTCTTCGGCTGACCGGCTATGCCCTTCTGGCCGAAGTTGCCGATCACGCGAATGCTGTTTGCCATCCGCCCGAAATACCGGCGGCTGAAGGCAGCCGTGACGTTGTGATAGCTCAGGTCACTGTTGTCGGCACTGATGAAGCCATAGCCGTACTCCACGTAACCCTTCCAGGCGTCCGCGAAGCCGGCCATGCCGAAGACCTTGTTCTCGGTGCCGGGTGCCGCGTCCGTGGTGACCTGGCGCAACCCTGCGAAGAAGGTGAAATCCATGTTGCTGATGTCGAGCTTCGGGCTGCTCTTGGCCGTGATGGCAAAGGCCGCGCCGTCGAACGCATCCTCGAGCCAGACGCCGTTCTGCGTCAGCAGCGGCACGCGGCCGATGGTCACCGGCAGGTCGATCTTGTTCGGCCGGTTGGTCAGGCCCTGGGTCATCGCGCCGAGATCGCCCTCGAAGAACAGCGTGTCGAAATCAAAGTCGAATTCGTCGATGAATTCGTTCTCCACGCCGCCGCTGATCTGGTAGCGCGTGAAGGAACCGCCTTTGTCGAGCGGCCGCACGAAGGCGTGGAAGCGCTCCGTGGCCGTCAGTGCCAGATCGAGATCGAGATTGAGGCGCGCCGCGACCGTGCTCTGCTCGGTCTTGCCGTTGGCCGCCGGCACGCCGTTGTCGTACGCGGCGCCGCCGATGCGCAGGTCGCCGTAGCCCATGAAGTGGAAGCCGATCGGATTCTTCGCGCCGAGCCAGGTCGGGCGCGGCTCGTACGCGCCACGGTCGTACAGACGAAGCCCCAGCATGATCGGCGGCTTGGCCGGCTCGTTCATATGCTTGCTGCCGTAGATGGCCAGCTGCTCTTCGGCGCTGTAGCGCTGCCCCTCGTACGACGGATCCGGGCCGAACGTACCGGCGGCTGGGACATCGGGATGGTCGGGATTGCCGACGATCTTCGCTTCCGGCGACATCTCCGGACCTTTTTGCTCCGCGACCGGCTGCGGCGGCGGCTCATCGGCGGCCGCGTAGCGGGCGCCCGCGCCGCCGAGCAGCAGGCCGATCAGGAAAGGTGTGGCAGTCCAGGCTTTTGCGTTCATGGTCGCCCTACCTCAGTGCACTTCGAAGGTGACGGTGTAAGCGTGCGTATCCGTGGCCCACTCGTTTTCGGCCTGCAGCATGTCCTTCGTCGCTTCGACGAAATTCATGAAGTAGATCGGCTCGGTGCGGTTGCGCAGGCGGATGGACAGCTGATAGGTGCCGGTTTTGGTCATCAGCTTCGCCGGCACCTTGTATTGCGCGGTACGGGTACCGAGCGGCGGGATACTTCGTTTTTCCATGCGTGCAAAGGGCGGATGATTGAGCAGCGAAGTCGGTGCGCCACCCGGCCGGATGAAGGGCAATTGATCGAAGTCGAGATTGATCGGCAGGTACATCTCGCGATCGGTGCCCTTGACGTTCGTGGTGATGAACTTGGCCTGCATGCTCACCAGTTGCGCGTCATGCGGAGTCTTGCCGGAGCGGACGCCCGCGGACTGGAAATCGGCCACGTCGCCGGTTTCATCGACGTAGCCGGACTCCCAGATCCTCT
>JAXDJK010000375.1:0-3173 GCA_034665665.1 Acidobacteriota bacterium | reverse complement strand
GGTGGAGGAAGGCCGCGCACAGACGGGCGGCAGACGCGTCGAGCGCGGCCGGCGTGCCGACCAGCTCGATCACCGTGCCGGGCTCGAGGATCGTCTCGCCGACGCAACGCGTCACCAGCCTGCTGCGGTTCCAGATACCGACTACTTTCGCCGGCAGTTGCGCTTCCGCGAGGGGCTTCCCGGCGAGTGGACAGGCTGGCAGCAGGCGCACCTCGCGCCGCTCCACCCCTTCAAGACGTTCCAGCCCCGGCAGGCGCGGGCTGAGCGTGTCGCTGGCGTGCGCCGCCAGCGCCGCGGCCACGATGTGCCGCGGCGTGTAGACCGCCGTGGCGCCGGCCAGCTCCATCGGCTTGCGATGCGTCGGGTCCTCGACGAACGCGTACATCTCCTTCGTGAAGCCCATCTGCCGCGCGCGGAGAATCAGCGCGGCGTTCTCCTGATCGCTGGCGTTCGCCACCACCGCCCGCGCCGCCATCAGGCGGCAGACGTCGAGCGCGTCCTCCTCCGACCGGCTGAACACCACCGGCTGGCGGCGCTCCATCACCGCGCGGGCACGCCGTTCGTCGGTCTCCAGCACCAGCGTCGGCACGTTCTGCTCCCGCAGCCGCACCAGCAGCGACTCGACCGCCGGCCCGAACCCGTACACCACCACGTGATCGCGCAGGTGCGGGCTGGCCGTGCGCGGCACCTTCTCCTCGAAGCGTTCCTCGAGAAATGGCACGAGCAGGATGGGGATGATCAGGAAGACCAGGAACACACCGACGAACTGCACCAGCACCACCAGCACCACCATGGCCGGATGCGACCACGTCGAATCCGCGCCGTAGCCAGTGGTGCTGAGCGTCTCCCCAGCCCACTCGAACGATTGCCAGAACGTGCGCGGCTTCCCCTCCAGCCGGCCCATCCCGATCTGGTACAGCACGGCCGTGAGCACCAGGAACACCAGCAGCGCCACGATGAGCATGAGCAGGCGCTGGGTGGACCGCGGCATGCGCGGATGGTCGCACAAAGGCGGTTCCTCGGGTTCCTCGGAGTTCCTCGGAGTTCCTCGGCTACCGGCCCACCCCCCCGAGGAACTCCGAGGAACTCCGAGGAACACCGAGGAACTGCTTTCAACCTGTGCCAATCTGCGCGCGTGAATCTTCTCTGCACCGTCCGCGGTTGCCGGACGCCACTGACCCGCCGGGACCGGCAGTGGGTCTGCGAGCGGGGGCATTCGTTCGACATCGCCCGGAGCGGCTACGTCAACCTGCTGCAGCCGCAGGACAAGAAAGCCAAGGTTCCGGGCGACACGCCGGAAGCGGTGGCGGCGCGGCGGCGGTTTCTCGATCGCGAATTCGCGGAGCCGCTGGTGGCTGGCATCGTGGAAGCGCTGCCGCTGGCGGCGGGCGCGACGCTGCTCGACGTCGGCTGTGGAGAAGGGCATCACCTCGCGGCGTTCGAAGCCGCGTATGGGGTCGAGGCGCATGGCACCGACATCTCGATTCCGGCCATCGAGCTGGCGGCGCGGCGGTGGCCGGAGTGCGCGTGGGTGGTGGCCAATGCCGATCGGTTCCTCCCCTACGCCGATGGCTCCTGCGCCGCCGTCACCTCCATCACCGCCCGCCTCAATCCCGACGAGTTCCACCGCGTGCTCGAGCCGGACGGCACACTCCTCCTCGCACTGGCCGGTCCCGACGATCTGATCGAGCTGCGCGAAGCGATCCTCGGCGAGGGGCTGGAGCGCGACCGGGTGGAGCGCACCATGGCCACCTTCGCACCGCGCTTCACCCTGGTGAGGCAGGAGCGCGTGCGCCACGTGGTCCGCCTCGACCGCGAAGCGATCGCCGACGTGCTCCTGTCGTCCTACCGCGGCCTTCGCACGCGGGAGCGCGAGAAGCTCGGCGAGCTCGACGCCATGGACGTCACACTGGCCCGCGACCTGCTCTTGCTGCGCCCCGCATGAGTCCCGTCATCATCACCATCATCGGCGGCTGCGCCGCCTTCGGAACCACCGCAGCATGGCTCCCCCAGGTCGTCCGCACCTGGCGCTCCCGCAGCGCCGAAGACTTCTCCTGGGGCTACCTGGCCATGTTCTCCACCGGCGTCGCGCTCTGGATCGTCTACGGCATCCTGAAGAAGGACGGCGTGATCATCGCCGCCAACGCCGTCACCTTCGTCCTGGTCATCGTGGTCGCCTTCGTCAAAATGCGCGAAAAAAAAGGCGGCTGACGGTTCTACCCGCCAACCGCCAACCGACAACCGACAACTCGTCCGGCTCTACTCGAAAGAAATCGGCCGGATGTAGTGACACGTATACCCGCCCGGGTTCTTCTGCAGGTAATCCTGGTGGTACCCCTCGGCGGACCAGAACTCCTTGGCCGGCACAATTTCGGTCACGAGCGGACGCTTCCACGCGCCCGACGCTTCGACCTTGGCCTTGACCTTCTCGGCCGCCTGCCGCTGCGTCTCATCGTGGTAGTAGATGGCCGACCGGTACTGCGAGCCGATGTCGTTGCCCTGCCGGTTCGCCGTGGTCGGGTCGTGCATCTTGAAGAAGAACTCCAGGAGCTCCTCGTACGAGATCCGCGACGGGTCGTAAACGATCTCGATCGACTCCGCGTGGCCCGTCTGGCCGGTCTTGACCAGCTCGTACGTAGCGTTCGGCACGTCCCCGCCCGTATAGCCGACGGTCGTATCCAGCACGCCCGGCATCTGCCGGAACAGCTCTTCCACACCCCAGAAACAGCCGCCGGAGAGCGTGGCCTCGGCCTTGGTCTGCCCGGCCGGCGCGCCTTCCTTCTTCTCGAAGAGCTTCGCGTACTGGCCGTAGCCCTCCGCTTCCAGCTTCGTGGCCGGGATGAACCGCATGGACGCCGAGTTCATGCAGTAGCGCAGGCCGGTCGGAGCCGGACCGTCATCGAAGACATGCCCCAGGTGGGAGTTGGCATTCGTGGACCGCACCTCGGTGCGCACCATCCACAGCTTGCGATCCTTCTTCTCCGTCACGTTCTCCGGGGCCAGCGGGCGGGTGAAGCTCGGCCAGCCGGTGCCGGATTCGAACTTGTCGAGCGACGAGAACAGCGGCTCGCCGCTGACCACGTCGACGTAGATGCCTTCCTCGTGGTTGTCCCAGTACTCGTTGCGGAACGGCGGCTCCGTCCCTTCCTTCTGGGTCACGTCGTACTGCACCG
>JAXDJK010000374.1:0-4510 GCA_034665665.1 Acidobacteriota bacterium | reverse complement strand
TGGACCAGCGAATCGAGGCGTGTGGCGGTACTGCGCAGGTGTCCGGCGATCTCTTCGATCGGCAGGTTGCCGATCTTGTCCGCGACCTTGGTGAGCGAGGCCATCGCGCTTCCGAGACCGTTGTCGCCTGTGGCCGAGGGGATGATCGGTGGATCGCTCGTCAGCACGAGGCGTCCTGTGTTCGGCGCCGCGATGATGTCCAGGTTGATGCCGCTCGCGCCCGGCAGGACGATGCTGGTGGCCAGGCTGGCGCGCATGCCCTTCTGGACGAGCCTGGCCATCGCGCCGTCCATGGTCCGGCGCAGTTCCTCGCGCGTCGTGGCATCGGTCACCGGCATTTCCAGGCGCCGCGGATCGATCTGCAGCATCACCGGCGTCTCGAGCGTCGCGGTCTGCGGAATGTAGCGCAGCCGCACTTCGCGCACGCTGCCCACTTCCACACCCTTCATGCGCACCGGCGTGCCCGGCCCGAGGCCACCCACCGGACCGGTAAAGTACGTCAGGTAATTGATGTGCGGCCCGTCGGCGGTGGCGATGGCGGCGGCACGCGAGTCCTGCAGCTCGAAGCGCGTACCGTTGGCCACTTCCTCCCCGGCCATGATCTCGGGGGTGTAGAAGGAGATCGGGGCGTTGAGGATCGAGGCGAGCGAGAGATCGGCCACCGACAGCCCTCCCCCGCCGAGCGAGACCGAGAGTCCGCCGCCGCGCCAGAAGCGCGTGCTCTGGCGCACGTGGTGGGCAAAACGCTGCACCACGAACACGTACACGGAGGTCACTTCGCGCTTCGCGTCGTACTCGGTGCCGAGCACGCGGCCGACGCGCATGCCCTGGAACTCCACCGGGGCACCGATGGTGATGGAGCCGGAGCCCTGCCCTTCGAGAATGACGGTTTTCCCCGCCTCGGGGGCGGAGAGCACGGGCGCGTACTCCTGTCCCTCGAACTCGCGCGTCTCCTCGCCGCCATCCGATCCGGGGGCGATGCCGACGTACGTGCCCGAGAGAATGCCGCCGATGCCGCCGCCTTCGATGCCCGGCTCCACGATCCAGAAGCGCGTGCCCTTGCGCAGCGCGCCGTTCATCGACGCATCCATGGTGATGCGAACCATTACGGAATGGAGGTTCTCGTCCACCGTGATCTTCTGGACCGTGCCCACTTTCGCGCCGCGGAAACGCACCGGGCTGTAACGATCGAGCCCGCGCGCCTCGGCGAAGCGGACGGTGATGTCGCCGCCGCCCATGCCATAGCGCACGATCAGCCAGCCGACGAAAAAAATCGCCAGGACCGGCAGGATCCACACCCAGGGGTTCCATTTCGCGACCGTCACGCGCGCCTCGGCGGCTTCCTCCCGATTGCGGGCGCGCTCCTTCGGGTCGACCGGGTACTCACTCATCGGGCTTCTCCGGCAGTGATCCACATCAGTCGCGGCTCGAAGAGCCGGACGGCAAGCATCATCAGAGCAATCAAGGCGAACAGCGGCGTCGCACCGGGACCGGCCACGATGTCGTCGATGCCACGGAAGTCGACGATCGGCGCGGCGATGGCGGCGATGAACGGGATGATCATCGGCCAGCGCACCAGGCGGCGCAGCCCGCGGTAGAGGCGCGTGCGCAGGACCAGCCCTTTCCGGCTCGGGAAGCGGACGCGCGCGAGCAGCCAGCCCATACCCAGCAGCTCGATGGTCGGAATGGCCACGCCCGCCACCAGGAGCACCACGCCGACCTGCCAGTAACCGTAGTCGGCCATCAGTTGCACGGTACCGAGCACGGTGTGCTCGAGCACGGCCGTCAGTTGGTCGTTGACGATGACGGAGGCCGTGTACGCCGGCAGGCAGAGCGGGAACGCCGCCGCCAGCGCCGCCACGGCAGGTGCGAAGCGGCGGGCCACGTTGAGATCTAGGCGGGCCCCGCAGCGCGGGCAGGGATCGCCCTTCTCGCGCGAGGCGATCACCAGCTCACACGAAAGACAGGAAGCAGCGTGCGTGCTGGTGGGCGTCGCCGCGTCCGGATGGATGGCCGACCAGACCGCGCGCCGGTCGAGCAGCACGTCCGCCAGCAGGGCCAGGATGGCCACCGCCACGTAGGTCCACGCGCCGATGCGCACTTCCACATCGGCCGGCACCGAGGCGCGGTAGTACGCCACGATACCGGCGAACACGACCACGTCGGTCATGCTCCAGATTTGCAGCTCCTCGCTCCAGCGGAAGAGCCTCCCGCGCTGCCAGATCTTCCAGCCGAACCGGATCGAGCCGAGCACGATTACGAGGAAGAGCGCACGCAAGGCCGGGAAGAGAAAGGCGAAGAAGAGGAAGCCGAAGGCGAACGGGAACCAGACCTCGCTGTAGATCACCGGCACGCTGCTCACCAGCCGGCTCTCTTCATATACGAGGTGCTTGATGGTGGAGTTCATCAGCGGCAGGAAGACGGCCGGCGGCAGCAGCAGGAACACCGCCACGGAGCACACCAGACTTAGGTCGAAGCCCGGCGGTACACGGCGGCCGACGACACGCCCGCAACGGTGGCAGGTGGCCACTCCCCTCGGCGGGAGCACGGGCACGGTCTGAATGCTCCCGCAATCCGCACAACTGATGGTCATCGCTGGGTCCGGCTGTGCAAGAGAGATTCCCGGCCGGGCAAAATCTCAAAACGCCCACTTCTCCGCCACGAACAGCGCCTCGAACAACCCCAGCCAGATCAACGACCAGATCACGATCGCGCTGCGGAGCACGGGCCGTTCTTCGCTGATGCGGGCGAAGCAGAAGTAGATGGGGAAGAGGGTCAGGCAGTAGCGGGGGGCGCCGAGGAGGAAGCCGGTGCTGGTGAAGAGAATCACGTTCAGGGTGGCCCAGGTGGCGTACGAAGCGCGCAGGCGGAACCACGACCAGATGCAGACCGCGATGGCCAGCATGGTGAAGAAGAGCTCCTGCCATCCCACCATGATCGAGTCGTACGGCGCGCGCTGCCAGACGGAGAGCCAGGCGTCGTAGATGCTGACCCATGGGAACTCCAGGCCGTGACGGTTGAAGATGTCGCGCATGTAGATGCGGAAGGCGAAGTAGCTCCCCGCGACCTTCTTGTTGATCAGCAGATATACGCCGAGACCGGCGGCGGTGAGGAAAATCCACGCCCAGCGGGGATCGACGCGCCGCGTGCGCCGCCACTGCAGGAAGGCCTCAACCATCAGCGCCGGGATGAGCAGCACGCCGTTCACGCGCGTCAGTGAGGCGAAGGCGCCGGCGATCCCGGCGTACGCCCACTGCTCGCGCCGGGCAAAGAGGAACGCGGCCAGGGTCAGGGCCAGGAAGAGGCTCTCCGTGTACGGGATGTGGAGGAAGTAGCTGGTGGGGAAGATGGACAGGAAGAACACCACCTCGGCGGCACGCGGGCGGGTCTCCTCGTCGTGCTCCGCCAGCCGGTAGAGCAGGAAGGCCGCGAAGAGCGAGGCGATGGTGGAGACGACGAAGCCGCCGGCCACGGTGTCGCGCACGAGGAACTTCGCGCCACGCATGAGCCAGGGGAAGAGCGGGTAGAAGACGAGCGACGCCTTCGCTTCGCCGGTGGACTGGTAGCCGTCATTGGCGATGGAGACGTAGTGCAGCGAGTCCCAGCGGTTCCAGATGTCGAGCCAGTGCCCGGGCAGCGGCAGGTTGGTCATGATCTGCGCGGCCTGCAGACCGAACCAGAGCACGAGCAGCTTGGCGCAGAGGAAGATCAGGAGCGCGGTGCGCAGACCGCGATCGGTCGTCTTTTTCGGATGCACGGCGACGTGATACCACAAGAGAACGCGGTGGTACTCTCCGCCGCGATGCACCGCCTCCGCATCGTGCTCGCCGCCGCGGCGCTGATACTGCTCGCCGCCGGCACGTTCCAGTCGTACTGGTGGACGATGTTCACCGCCGACCGCGCCGCCCTGGGGTCGTGGCTGACCGACCTCCCCTACGGCCGCACGCCAGGCCTCCGCGAGTTCATGCTGGATGTGCGCGAGCGGACGCCGAAAGGGGCGCGCATCGCCGTGCTGACGCCATACACGGAGTACCAGCACGGGTACGTCTACGTCTTCTCCCGCGCCACCTACCTGCTGGCCGGCCGCACCACGCTGCCACTCATCGACGAGCACGATCGCACGCTGCCGCACAATCTCGCGGACGCCGACTACATCGCCGCCTTCCGCGCGAACGCGAAGATCGAAGGGTTCACGCCGATCTGGAGCTCCCCCAGCGGCGTGCTGCTCTGGAGACCGCGGTGATCGCCGCCCTGCTGACGGTCGTCATCGCCTGCGCCGCCGGCTATCCGCTCGCTCGATGGACGGATCGCACCGCGGATCTGCCGCGCCGCCTCGGCGAGGCGTATCTCCTCGGCCTCGGCGTACTCGCACTGGTGATGTTCGTAGCGAGCGGCCATTGGTCGCGGATGTTGGTGATCGCGGTGACAGCCGTGCTGGTCGCGGGAATCGCCCTGCTTTGTCATCCCGAGCGTCGAGCGAGGGACCTGGGCGGGAGGGGCGCAGGGAGTG
>JAXDJK010000373.1:0-4978 GCA_034665665.1 Acidobacteriota bacterium | reverse complement strand
GCACGATCCCCGTTCTCCCCGAGGAACTCCGAGGAACCCCCGAGGAACTCCGAGGAACTGACGTCGTGCACCGGCAGCGCCACCGTGTAAGGCTCGACCACCACCTGCCGCGGCACGCCGTCGGAGGCGGGGAAGATGGTGCGCAGCGCTTCATGACGGCGTACCAGCTCGTCAAGGCAACGGCGGAGGACGTCCAGGTCCGGCCGCCCTTCCATCCAAACCGCGAACGGGATGTTGTAGCTGGCGGAGCCCGGCTCCAGCTGATCGAGGAGCCAGAGGCGCTGCTGCGCGAACGATGGCGGAATCACCGCCGGCCGCTGACGCGGAGCGATCCTGGCCTTCGCTTTCTTCTCCTTCGTCAGCTGCGCGAGGAGGAGAGCGCGTTTTTCAGGCGAGAGCCCGGCGATCCGTTCCAGGGCGTCAGACATTCTGTTCCCCATGCATGGACAGCCCGCGTACCTCGTCGTCCGACATTCCTTCGAGCTGCGCCAGCAGGGCATCCAGGTCCTCGCCCGCGAGGCTCTCCACCTTGGCCGTGGCCACGTGCGCCGACAGCGCGGAGAGCGTCGGCGCATCGAAGAGCACGCGCAGCGGCACTTCCACGCCGAAGGTGTTGTGCAGCCGCGCCAGCATCTGCGTGGCCAGCAGCGAGTGGCCGCCGAGGTTGAAGAAGTTGTCGTCGCGCTTGATCTGCAGGCGCCCCAGCACCTCGCCCCATAGCGCGGCCATCTGCTGCTCTTCCGGCGTCCGGGGAAGCTCCCCTTCGGCCGCGGCACCCGCGGCGTCCGGCGCCGGCAGCGCCTTGCGGTCCACCTTGCCGTTCGGCGTGAGCGGGAAGGCCTCCAGCACCAGGAAGGCGGACGGGATCATGTAATCGGGGAGGGACTTGCGCAGATGCGCGCGCATCACGTCCGCCGTCAGCGTCGCGTTGGCGGTGACGGAGGCAAGCGTGACGTACGCCACGAGCCGCTTGTCGCCGGGTCGGTCTTCGCGGCAATGCACCACCGCCTGCTCCACGCCGGCGCATTCGGCCAGCGCTGCTT
The DNA here is from genome assembly GCA_034665665.1 of Acidobacteriota bacterium. GTDB lineage: Bacteria > Acidobacteriota > Thermoanaerobaculia > Gp7-AA8 > Gp7-AA8 > DASWOB01. Next base: position 3,935 of record JAXDJK010000373.1, on the reverse strand, counting down.
CGATCTCGCCGAGCTCGATCCGGAAGCCGCGCAGCTTGACCTGGTGGTCCATCCGGCCGACCACTTCCAGCGTCCCGTCGCGCCGCCACAGGGCCAGATCGCCGGCGCGGTAGACGCGGGCGCCCGGCTTCGTGGAGAACGGATCGGGGATGAACTTCTCGGAGGTGAGGTCGGGGCGGCCGAGATAGCCGCGGGCCAGGCCGTCGCCGCCGATCAGCAGCTCGCCCGGCACGCCGACCGGCAGCGGCTGGAAATTACGGTCGACGATGTGGATCTGCGTATTGGCCACCGGGCGGCCGATGGAGATCGGTCCCGCGGCCGGCACGATCGGCCCGAGGGCCGAGTACACCGTGGTCTCGGTCGGGCCGTAGAGATTCCACAGCTCCTTGCAGCACGTGGCCAGGCGGTCCGCCAGCTCGCGCGGGCACGCTTCGCCGGTGGTGATGATCTTGAGGTCGGACTTCCCGCGCCAGCCGATCTCGAGCAGCATCCGCCAGGTGGCGGGCGTGGCCTGCATGACCGTCACGCGCGAGGCGTCGACGAGCCGGGCCAGCGCGGCACCATCGCGCGCGGTGTCGCGGTCGGCCAGCAGGATGTGCGCGCCGACGGTGAGCGGCAGCACCAGCTCGAAGAGGGCGATGTCGAACGAGAGCGTGGAGACGGCGCAGATCGAGTCGCCGGCCTGCATGCCGGGCTCGCGGGCCACGGAGGCGAGCAGATTGGCCGCGGAGCGCTGCGTGATCTGCACCCCTTTCGGCTTGCCGGTCGAGCCGGAGGTGAAGATGACGTAGGCCAGGTCGTCGGGCGTAGCGCCGCAATCGATCGGTGCCACATCTTCCAGTGGCGCCGTCGCGTCGGCCAGGACGATGTCGACGTTCTGCACCGGCACCGAGCCGCGCAGCTCGCCCGTGGTCACCACCACCTTTGCTTCGGCCGCGCCGAGCATGTAGGCCAGGCGGTCGGCCGGGTAGCTCGGATCGAGCGGCACGTAGGCACCACCCGCTTCGAGGATGGCCACCAGGCCGATCAGCATCTCCAGCGAGCGCTCGACGTACAGGCCGACCAGCGATCCGGCGCCGATACCGCGGGCGCGCAGCTCGCGGGCCAGCTCGTTCGAGCGGCAGCGCAGCTCGCCGTAGGTCATGACCCGTCCGTTGAACGTGACGGCCATCGCCTCCGGCGTCCGCTCCATCTGTGCGGTGAGCAGCGCGATGAGCGGGCGGTCATCGGCATACGGCGCGCGGGTGTCGTTCCACGCCGCGAGCTGGGCCTGCTCCGCTTCCGTGAGCAGCGGCAGGCGCGTGATGCTGACGTCCGGGTCCTTCAATGCCGCGCCGATGAGCACGATCAGGTTGCCCGAGAGCCGGGCGATGGTGTCGGCGTCGAAGAGGTCCGTGCTGTACTGGAACTGCAGGTCGCCCGGGCCGTCCGAGTTCACGTAAAGCGAGATGTCGGTCTGCGCCGCGCCCGGGTCGATGTCCGCCAGCGAGATCCGCGAGACGGTCAGGCCGTTCATCGGCACCATCGCCTGCGAGTAGCTCTGGAAGAACATCATGGTCTGCAGGAACGGCATGTGGCTGGCGGCGCGGTCGACCTTCATGGTCTCGAGCACGCGGCTCAGCGGGGCGTCCTGGTTGGCCTGCGCGCCGAGGGTCGTGCCGCGCACCTGCGCCAGCAGCTCGCGGAACGTCGGCTCGCCGCTCAGGTCCGCGCGGAGCACGAGGGTGTTCACGAAGAATCCGACGATCGATTCCAGCTCGGCGCGCGGGCGGTTGGCCAGGCCGACACCCACCGGCAGGTCGTTCTGTCCGGTCCAGCGATGCAGCAGCGTGGTCCAGGCGGCGAAGAGCGTCATGAACGGCGTGACGTTCTCGCGCCGGCTGAAGTTCTCGACCTCTTCATACAGATCGGCAGGGATGGTGTGTTTGGCCACGGCGCCGCGGAACGACTGCACCGGCGGGCGGGCTCGGTCGGCCGGGATGTCCAGCACCGAGGGGCAGCCGTCCAGCTGCTCGCGCCAGTACGCGACCTGCTTGTCCATCCGCTCGCCGTCCAGCCACTCGCGCTGCCACATGGCGTAGTCGGCGTACTGCAGCGCCACGTTCGGAAGCGGGGAGGGCTTGCCGTCGCGGAACGCGTTGTAGAGGTGCGAGAGCTCGCCCAGGAGCACGCCGATCGACCAGCCGTCGATCATCAGGTGGTGGACCACCAGGACCAGCAGGTGGCTCTCCGGCGCCATCCGCGCGAGCAGCACGCGCAGCAGCGGCCCGCGGGTCAGGTCGAACGGTTTGGCGCTGGCGATGCGGCCCAGCTCCCACGCCGCTGCTACGGGATCGGCAGCGGCTGAGACGTCGGTCCGGTCGATCGCAAAGTGCAGATCGCCGCTGATCTGCTGATACGGCCGCCCTGCTTCCGAAGGGATGCCGGTGCGCAGCGTCTCGTGGCGGCGCACCACTTCCTGCATGGCTCGGTCGAGCGCGTCCGCGTCCAGCGCGCCTTCCAGCCGCAGCGCCACCGGGACGTGATACGCCGAGGTGTTCCGCGTGATCTGCTCCACCAGCCAGAGGCGCTCCTGTCCGAATGACAGAGGCACGCGCTCCGGGCGGGGGCGGGGACGAACCTGGGCGGCGGCGGCGCGGCGCTCCGCGACCAGGCGCTCGAGCATGGCGCGCTTTGCGTCGGAGAGTCCTGCCAGGCGATCGTTGGTGTCAGTCATAGGGTTCCTCGTAGTTCCTCGGTTCCTCGGAGTTCCTCGGCGAACGACGCTCCCCGCGGAACTCCGAGGAACTCCGAGGAACCCGAGGAACGGTGGGGCCGGCTCAGTAGCGGAGCAGGTAGCTCACTTTCATGAAGTACTGCCGCGCGGTCGGGTTCAGCTCGGAGCGTGTGGCCACCACCTGCGATGGCGGGCCCGAGAGCAGAGCGACGTTGTCGTAGTTGTCCGAGTAGCCGGCGTACAGCACCGTGCCCGGATTGAGGACGTAGCTGAAGAGAACGTCGCCGGTGACGTGCTTCGTGCGCGGCAGCGCCACCAGGCTCTCGTCCGGCGTGATGGCGTGCGTATCGACGATCAGCCGCAGCGCGAGGAAGCGGTTGAACTGCAGGTTCACCTTCGTCCGCGAGATCGGGTTCTTGAAGATCAGATCCCCGGCGTCGGCGCTGCCGACGGAATTGCGCGTGTAGAGATCGTCGTAGATCAGCGTCTCATCGATGCGCAGGCGGGAGAAGGGACTCACGGTCAGGCCGACCTGGATCAGGCGGCGGTCCGCCAGGAAGGGATCGAGGCCCGGTCCCGGGAAGTAGTTCACGCCCGTTCCCTGGCTGTAGCTGATCGAGCCGGAGAGCCACTTCCACCATTCCGTGCGGGCGTAGAGGGTCTCGAGGTGCTTGCGGAATTCCAGGCCGGCGAAGCGCTCGAACGACTGCTCGGTGGCGGCGAAGAAGGTCGTCGCGCCGACGAACCGCCAGGTGAAGTCGGCGTAGCCGGACCAGTCCTGCAGCTCGCCGTCGTGGTTCCAGGTTGCCGAAGCGATGCCGGTCGGGCCGTAGCTGAAGAGCTTCTTCCCGTCCGTGTACTTGGTGTAGACGGCGTTGTGCTGGGTCTGGCGGATGTCGGTGCGGGGGATGAATCCGAGATCGCTGTTGAAGTCGGTGCTGACGTCGCGGTAGGTGCCGTCGTAGGTGAAGTTGCGGCCGGCGCGGGCGACGCTCACGAGTCCGACGGTGCCGTCGCGCGATTCGGTCGGGCCGAAGAAGTCGCCTTTGCTCCAACTGCGTCCCAGCTGCGCGGTGGCGGTCCAGTTTTCGTTGAGCTTGATGCGGCTGTCGAAGGCCGCCACCTGGTTGGAGATGTCGCCGAGCTGCCGCGTGCTGAAGAGGAAGCCGGCATTGGATTGCGTGCCGAAGTCGCGCTGCACGCGCGCCACGCCGATCTG
>JAXDJK010000372.1:0-4065 GCA_034665665.1 Acidobacteriota bacterium | reverse complement strand
ACGCCTGCGGCCGCGTCGGATGCACCTGCGGCAGGTCGTTCCAGTACTCGTCCCACCGTTCCTGCAGACGTAGCGCGCTCGCCAACTCGGGGGCGATCCACACCGGCAGCGGCGCGCGCGACGGTTGAATGCCGCGCGCCCGGCGGAAGCTGGAGCGAAGGCAGAGCGGCGGCAGCCGCCGTTTGCGCGCCACATACGCGGCGATCTCCCCCGCGAAGCGATCGACCCGCCCCCACCGCAGCAGGTCGTAGAAATACGGATGCGTCGCGTAAAACACGACGTCCCCGCCCTGCCCCGCGAGCATCACCGGCGCATGCTCCGCCGCCCGGCGGAACTGATCGGTGGTAATGGCGGAGAACGGATCGTTCGAAGGCTCCGGCTTGGCATATCCCGGCAGTTCCCACTTTTCGAACAGCCGGTGACGATCCGCGCGGATGATCTCGTGCTGAATCCCCAGCCGCCGCACCGCCGCCGCCGCGTACCGCTCTTCGTCGTCTGGCACCAGCGGCGCGAAGACGATCGTCTGCGCCAGCATGCGCGGCTCGGTGTACCGCGCTCGCAGCACGTCTGCGGCCATCGTGGCGATGGACGTCGAGTCGAGCCCGCCGCTCATCGACACCGCCAGCGCCGGCCCGCCGATGCGATCCGCCACGGCCCGCGTGAGGTGTTCGTTGAAGGTCTCGAGCAGCTCGCGGCGATCGCGGAACCGCAGCGGCTCCTCGATCGGCAGCGTGAACCAGCACCGCGTGGTCACGCCATCCGCATCCGCGTGCAGCGTGTGCCCTGCCGGGAGGACCTGCACCTCCGCGAAGGTCGTGCGCCACGGATCGCGCACGATGCTGAACAGCAGAAAGTCCGCGACGGCCGTGTCATCCAGCGCGTCGCCAACAGACGGATGCCCCCGCACCGCCGCCAGCGCGGACGAGGCAACGAACGTCCCCTCGCGCCAGGCGTAATACAACGGCTTCACCCCGAATGGATCGCGCGCCGCGAACACCTCGCGCGCCGCCGCATCCCAGATCACGAACGCAAAGTCGCCGGTGAGATGCTGCGCGCAATCACGTCCCCATCGCTCGTACGCGCGCAGGACCAGCGCGGCATCACCTTCCGTCTCCCGCGCGCCCAGTGCCGCGCACAACGCATCACGTGCATCGAGCCGCAGATCGCCCGTGATCCAGCGGCGTCCATCCAGCGTCACCGGCATCGCACCGCGGGCCCGCTCCGGATCCGAATCAAAGTGCGCGTGCGCCAACGCTACGCTGCCGTCCACATGCTCGCCCCCGCCGTGCGGCGCCGTCCGCGCCAGCACCTCGGTCATCGCCGCGAAGACCGCGGAATCCACGGTCCGCCCCGCGAAGTCGACCACGGCGCAAAAGCCGCTCATGCGTTGAGGATGTCCCAGTAATCGCCCGCGCCCGCCGAGAACCACCCCGCCAGCGCCGTCTTCGGCACGTCCCCCACCACCGGCCGCACGCGATGCTGCAACTCCGGCGCGATCCGAAACACGATGGCATCGCCCGCCCCGGTATTCGCAACCGAAACGATCCGCTCCGGCTCCCCCTTCGCCCGAATCTCGAACTCCCCCCCACGGAACGGCACCCGCCCCAGATTCACGCTGATCCCCACCAGCCGCCCGCCGCCCGCACTGTCGTCATGCCACGAATCGTGATGCTCGACTGCCGGATCGAACCGGTACACCCGCCCCCCGAACGAAGCCGGCCCCCCGATCCCCGTCACCTCTTGTACCGCTTCCCACAACCGCGGCGCATTCATCACGAACAGCAGCAGATCCAGCGCCCGGCACGGCTGCAGGCACAGCTCCACCGCGATCCCCGCATCCTCGCGCACCGCAAACGTCCCCTCCGCGATATGCCGTTCCACCCGCGCCAGCAGCTCGTCACCGAGACACCCCGGCAACCGCACCACATGCTCCCGCGCGAAGGTGTCCCGCAGAGCCGCCACGTCGCGCACGAGTACGCCGCGTCCCGTGACTGTAATGATCGGCGCGGACATGCCGCGATTGTAAGCGTGGGAAGTAATCCGGCATGGCAGCAGCCCGGGGAAATGTTGAATGTTGAATGCTCAATGGTGAATGTTGAAGCCCTCCCCCGTCATTCAACATTCACCATTCACCATTCAACATTCAACATTTCGCCTCCAGCACCCCCGTCGGCTCTCCCGTCTACAATGCAGCCATGCTCCACATCCTCATCCTCCTGGCCCTGCAGGCCCCGCCGCGGCTGGAGGAAACCATCGTCGTCACCGCCGAACGTCTCGAACAGCCCGTCCGCGACAGCACTGCCGCCGTCACCGTCCTCCGCGGCGACGACCTCCGACGGCTCCCTGCCCGTGACCTCGGCGAAGCCCTTCGCCTCGTCCCCGGCCTGCAGATCATCGCCGTCAATCCCGGCGCACCGCCGATGCTCTCCAGCCGCGGCTTCTTCGGCGCCGGCGAAGTCGAATACGTCCAGCTCCTCGTCGACGGCATGCCCGTCGGCAACCCCGAATCCGGCATCGCCGACTGGCGCGCCATCCCCATCGAATCCATCGACCACATCGAAGTCCTCCGCGGCGCCGGCTCCTCCCTCTTCGGCGATGCCGCATTGGGCGGCGTCGTCCAGGTCTTCACCCGCCGAGGAACCGACGCCGCGATCTCCTATGGCAGCTTCGACACCTCGCGCATCACCGCCGCCTACGCCGCCCAAGCCTTCCACGTCAGCGCCAGCGCCGCCCGCTCCGACGGCTTCCGCGACCACACCGCCAGCGACGAAACCTTCGCCAACGCCGGCCTCACCCGCGGACCGTGGCAAGCCGCACTCGCCCTCTCCCGCCGCGATCGCGAAGACGCCGGCGCCCTCAGCGTTCAACAATTCGACGACGACCCATCCGCCTCCGACCCCCTCTTCGCCAATGATCGCGACCAGAACCGCCGCATCGACGCCAACGTCCGCTATCACGCCGGCAACCTCGACGGCAACCTCGACCTCCTGGCCCACGCCCACGACCGCCACGGCGAGCTGACCCGCACCCTGCTCCTCTTCCCCGGCTTCGGCGACACCGCTACCCGCACCCTCGACACCCGCTCCCTCGGCGGCTCCGCCACGCGCACCTTCACGATCGGCAACGGCCGCGTCCTGGCCGGCGCCGACACCTCCTACGCCACCGTTCACAGCCGCTACTCCGCCGACGTCGATGGCCGTGGCTCGCGGCGCCAGGGCGCTGCCTTCGTCAGCGGCGAATGGAACGTCACCCCCCGCGCGCGCCTCGCGGCCGGCGCCCGCTACGACGCCATCGGCGACGAATTCGAGAACATCGAAGCCGACGACAGCGCCTTCTCGCCCCGTGTCGCACTCTCCCTCGACCTCGGCCACGTCACCCCGTACCTCCAACTCTCCCGCGCTTTCAAAGCCCCCACGCTCGACCAGCGCTTCGACCAGCGTCCCATCCCCGACTTCCAGGGCGGCACGTTCAGCGTCGCCAATCCCGGCCTCGTCCCGCAGCACGCCACCAGCGCCGAGCTGGGCCTGCGCGGCCGGGCCGGTGCCGCCGAATGGGAAGCGATCGCGTACCGCACCACCGTCGACGACGAGATCGACTTCGACGTGCGCACCTTCCGCTACGCCAACATCGGCCGCAGCCTCCACCGCGGCCTCGAAACCTCGTTCGCAATGCCGATGACCACCAATACGGACACCCGCCTCAGCTACACCTGGACCCGCGTCAGCGCCCGCGAAGGCGCGAACCGCGGCGTGCAGCTCAAGAACATCGCCGAGCACGTCCTCCGCGCCGGCTTCGATGTGCGCACCCTCGTCGACCTGCATCTGGAGATCGAGCACTCCGCCGGCCGCTACCTCGATGACGCCAACCGCCTTCCCCTCGACGACGCCACCGTCGTCGACCTCCGTATCGCCCGCACCTTCGGCCCGTTCACTGCCGCGGTTGAGGCCACGAACCTGCTGGGCACGCAGTACGCACCGCTGGGGCTGACGCTCACCGGATTCGCCGGCGAGGACGTTCCGTATGTGTACCCGGCGGCGGGGCGGTCGATTGCCGCCACCCTCCGCT
>JAXDJK010000371.1:0-5004 GCA_034665665.1 Acidobacteriota bacterium | reverse complement strand
GCCAGGAGAGTGCGAGCCGTCGTAAGCCGGGAACCGAACGGAAGGATCCGGCCGAGTTGCGTTCGCCGAAAGCGACAAAGTAAAGCCTAATCAGTCACCTCGAGCGCCTTACGACGTGCCGCCGCTGTATACCTCCTGGCCCGACGGACGTAACCATGGTCGGGAGAAGAAGCATTGCCAGACCTCCGTATTCGCGAGCTGTCGAAAACCTATCCGAATGGCGTTCATGCGCTGCAGCGGATCCATCTGACCATTCCACCCGGCATGTACGGACTTCTCGGCCCGAATGGCGCCGGCAAGTCGACGCTCATGCGCACGATCGCCACCCTCCAGGAGCCCGACGAGGGGGAGATCCATCTCGGGTCGCTCGATGTCCTGCGGCAGAAGGACGAGGTGCGCAAGACATTGGGCTACCTGCCGCAGGAGTTCGGCGTCTATCCGAAGACCACGGCAGAGCGGTTGCTGAATCACTTTGCCATCCTCCGCGGGATTACGCGGCGAGGGGAGCGGCGGGATGTGGTCGAGTCGCTTCTCCGCCAGACGAATCTCTGGGACGTGCGGAAGCAGAAGCTCGGTGGCTTCTCCGGTGGAATGCGTCAACGATTCGGTGTCGCCATCGCGATGATCGGCAATCCAGGGCTGCTCATCGTCGACGAGCCCACTGCCGGTCTCGATCCAGCAGAGCGTGTCCGCTTCCTGAACCTGCTCGCCGAGCTGGGTGAGAAGAGCGTCGTCATCCTGTCGACGCACATCGTGGACGACGTGGCCGAGCTCTGCACACGAATGGCGATCATCGACAGAGGGCGAATTCTTCTGGAGGGTGAGCCGCATCGCGCGATAGGCGATCTGCAGGGAAGGATCTGGAGGCGAGTGGTCAGCAGGGATGAACTGGCGGCGCTCGAGCGCGAGCACGCGGTGATCTCCACCAAACTCCTGGCCGGCCGGACGATCGCCCATGTCTTCCGCGACGGCTCGCCGGGTCAGGGATTCGAGGCGGTCGCACCCGATCTCGAGGATGTCTACTTCAGCGCCATGTCAGGCCACTACGCTGGCCACTACGGGGCGGGCGCAACGGCGCAGTCATGAACTTTCTCGAGATCGTCCGTTTCGAGATCGCCTACCGGCTGCGCCGTCCATACACCTGGATCCTCGGCGCGGTATTCCTCGCCATGGCCTGGCTGCTGGCCGTGGCAGTGCTCGTTGGTGAGGCGGAGGGCGCAGGCGGTCTGCACGCGAACGCTCCTTCGCTACTCGGCATGGCCACCGTTCTGGTCAGCATGCTCGGGCTCGTGATCAGCGCGGCGCTCTTCAGCGAGGCCGCCCTGCGGGACCACGAGAGCCGGATGTTTTCGCTGTTCGCGACCTCGCCGCTCACGAAGACCCAATATCTTGCCGGACGCTTCACCGGAACGCTGCTGGTCAACGTTCTGTTCGTGAGCATCGTCCCGATCATGCTGATGCTCCTCATGCGGCCGCCCTTCGTGAAGGGGGAGTTGCTCGGCCCGTTCCATGCGGCTGCGTACGTGCAGCCCGCGCTCGTCCTTCTGCTGCCGAACGTTCTCTTCACCGGCGCACTTCTGTTCGCCGTCGGCGTTCTGACCCGGCGCGCGCTTGCGGTTTTCGCCACCGCCGGATTCGTGTTTCTCGGCGCGCTGCTGCTCGAAGAGTACATCGAAGGCGTACGCGGTCTTGCCCGCCTTGCCGCCCTCGTCGATCCGCTTGGATTTGTCGCCCTCGGTGAGCAGTGGGAGTTCTGGACGGTACTCGAGAAGAACACGCGACCTCTGGACGTCGACGCCTCACTCCTTTGGAACCGCCTGTTGTGGACCGGCGGGACGGCCGCGATCCTGCTCTTCACGCGCTGGCGGTTTCGGACGAACGTGGCCTCAGCGCACCGGAAAGGCCGTCGCGAAGATCACGGGGAAGTTTCGCCAGCTCGTGTTTCGCCGCGCCCCTCGCCGCGACCCTTCAAGGCCTCGTTCGACGGGCGAGCCCGGATCCGGCAGCTCGTTGCCATCGCGGGTGAGTCGGCGCGGGAGCTCTTGATCAGCCGCGATTTCGCGGTCATCGCCATCCTTATGACGATCATGGTCCTGGCGCTCGGAACCGAGACGATCAGCGACGACTTCCGCACGCCGTTCTGGCCGCTGACGCAGTTCGTTACCGAGTACCTCGTGAGCTTTCTTCCCGCGCTCACGATGGCGCTGCTGACGACGTTCTATGCGGGTGAGCTCGTGCACCGCGAGCGGAGTGTGGGGCTCGCGGAGATCGCGGACGCCAACCCGATCCCCGACTGGATCATCTACGCCGGCAAGTTCGCCGCGCTCGGTCTGGTGCTCGTGACGCTGCAAGCGATTCTGATGGCGTTGGGGTTGACCGTACAGCTTGCGGGCGGGTATTTCCATCTCGAGATCGGTCTCTACCTGCGCATCCTCTTCGGTCTCAAGCTCGCGGACTACCTGCTCCTGGCCGCGCTGGCGATGCTGGTGCACGTCGTCGTCGACAACAAATACCTCGGGCACGTCGTCGTCGTGATCTGCCATCTCTTCACGATGTTCGCGGCGCGCTTCGGCCTGCATCACAACCTGCTCGTCTACGGCCGCGACTCGGGGTGGACGTACTCGGACATCAGCCAGTTCGGGCCGTTCCTCGGCCCGGTGCTCTGGTTCAAGCTCTACTGGGGCGGCTGGGCATTGTTGTTCGCGGTGATAGCCGGGCTCCTGTGGATCCGCGGCCGCGATCGAGGAGTGGCAACGCGACTGAGACTGGCGCGCCGGAGGTTTGGCCGCGGCGCCGCCGTCGCCACCGCTCTGGCGGCGCTGATCGTCATCGGCGCCGGAGGTTTCATCTTCTACAACACGAACGTGCTTGCCGGGTATCGCACACCATTCGAGGCAGCCGGGCAAAGCGCCGAGTACGAGCGCCGGTATGGGAAGTTCGAGAACGCGCCGCAACCGACGGTGACAGGCACGAAGCTGCATGTGGAGATCTATCCCGAACGACGCGTCGTCGACGTCCGCGGCACGTATACGCTCGTCAACAAAACTGCGGCCCCGATCCGCACGATTCACCTCTTTCTCAACCCTGAGGTCGAGACTCGCGCCTTGTCGTTCGATCGGGAGAGCCGCGTTGTCATCGCGGACGAGACGCTCGGGCATCGTACGGTGGATCTGGCGCACCCGCTGGAGCGGGGCCACTCGCTCCAGATGACGTTTGACGTTCGGTTCGTGCCGCGCGGATTCCCGAACCGTAATCCGAACACTTCCGTCGTCCGCAATGGCACGTACTTCGATCACGACGCCGGAGGGGGTGCGGATCGTCGACGCTGGCTTCCGCTCGTCGGCTATCAGACCAGTCGCGAGTTGTCACTCGCTCACGTGCGACGCGAGCACGGCCTCCCTCCGCGTCCGCCATCCCGCATGGAAGGTGGCGCGGGGCGCGAGACCATCACGTTCGAGGCGGTCATCGGCACATCGCCTGACCAGACCGCCGTCGCTCCCGGAACGCTGCTGCGGAGCTGGAACGAGAACGGGCGGCGCTACTTCCATTACGCCACCGAGCGCCCTGTCAAGAACGCGTTTGCCATCTTCTCTGCCAGGTACGCAGTGCATCGCGAGACGTGGAACGGTGTGCTCATCGAGCTTTTCTACCACCCGACCCACACCTTCAACGTGGAGCGGTTCGCGAGGAGTGTGCGGGCCTCGCTCGATTACTACACGAAGGCTTTCGGTCCCTATCCGCACCGGCAGATCCGCATCGTCGAGTTTCCGCGGTACGCCAATCTGGCTCAGGCCTATCCCGGGACGATCTCCGACGCCGAGGCGACGGGATGGCTGACGAAGGTGGACGAGTCGCACGATTTCGATCTCGGCTCGATGACTGTGGCGCGCGAGGTCGCGCGCCAGTGGTGGGGTTTTCAGGTCACGCCTGCCGCCATCGAAGGGGGGCCGGCGGTCAGCGAGGTCCTCGCGCAGTACAGCGCACTCATGGTCATCGAGAAGCTTTACGGAATGGACATGGTGCGCCGGTTTCTCTGGAACACGCGCATCGAGTACCTGAAACAGCGTAGCCGGGAGGACTATCCTGAGGTTCCGCTCCTCGATGTCACGACGAACCACGAGAATGTGGTTGACCAAAAGGGACCACTGGTGATGTACGCGCTTCGACAATACGTCGGTGAGGGACCGCTGAATGCCGCATTGCGCCGGCTCGTGGCCGCACATGGTTCCGGCCAACCGCCGCTTGCCACGTCCCGCGATCTCTATCGCGAGCTGAAAGCCGCGACACCGCCGGAGTACCACTATTTACTGAAAGACCTTTTGGAGACCATCACTCTCTGGAATCTTCGCACGACCGCCATCGCAGCGGAGCCTGCAGGAAACGGCGCGTGGCGCGTGACCCTCGACGTCGAAGCGCAGAAATTCCGCGCCGACGGAAGCGGAAAAGAAACGGAAGTCCCGATGAACGACCTCGTCGAGATCGGAGTGTACGGCGATGCGACCGCCGATCCGCTCTACCTCCAGAAGCATCGCATCCGCTCCGGCCGGCAGAGAATCTCCGTGGTGGTGAAAGGGACCCCGTCGCGCGCCGGCGTGGATCCGCAACTGCTCCTCATCGATCGCAACTGGTCGGACAACCTGCGACCCGTGATGGTGGAGCGGTCGCGGTAACACGGGAATGGAGGCTTCCTTGCGCATCGCTCCCGCCATGGAGAGACTGCAGCGACGGGGAAGTCGCCGCAGACGGTGCCAGGATCGCGCCGACCCGCACTCCGAAGAGTAGCAAACTACGACTCACGCGGCGCGGGCTGGCGTCGGCTGCGTTGGGTTAGCTAGACGAATCCTCTAATCGCGAATCGCACACCAGCGCGAGGAGTGCGTCTGCGTCGTTCTGAAGGCCCGCATCAGTGCACTCATGAACCTCTCCCTTGCCCGTCGCTACCGACCGGCTCAGTGAGAATCGCGCAACGCCGACGTAAATCCCCTCACCGCGCGGGATGGCCGG
>JAXDJK010000370.1:0-2615 GCA_034665665.1 Acidobacteriota bacterium | reverse complement strand
ATCGTGGAAGGCATGGCCGAGTACCTCTCCAAAGGCCGCGTCGACCCGCTCACCGCGATGTGGATCCGCGACGCCTCGCTGAACAACCGGATGCCCGACATTCGCGAGCTCACCCGCGATTCGCGCTATTTCCCGTACCGCTACGGCCAAGCCCTCATGGCCTACATCGGCGCGCGGTTCGGCGATGAAGCGGTGATCCGCTACTTCCTCGGCGCCGGCACGGTCGGGCCGGAGCAGGCCGTCGACCGCGCCCTCGGCATCTCCGCCAAGCAGCTCTTCTCCGACTGGGCCGCTTCCGCCCACGAGCTCTACGATCCGGTCGTGGCCGCCCGTGCCGCCACCTCAGCCGCACCGCTCATCGGCCGCCGTCCGCAGCCGGTGCCGGAAGGCAAGCGCAAGCCCCGCCGCCGCAACGCCACGGAGCTGAACGTCGGCCCTGCCCTCAGCCCCGACGGCCGCTATCTGGCCTTCCTGTCGGCGCGCGAGCTCTTCTCGATCGATCTCTTCCTGGCCGACGCCAAGACCGGCAACGTCATCCGCCGCCTGGTCTCCTCCGACCGCGACGCACACTTTGAGTCGCTCCGCTTCATCGAATCGGCCGGCTCCTGGTCGCCCGACAGCACACGCCTGGCCTTCATCACGTTCTCGCGCGGCGACAACTTCCTCTCCATCGTCAACGTGGAGTCGCGCCAGACCGAGCACATCCCCGTCCCGAACCTCGAAGCCATCATCAACGTGGCCTGGTCGCCGGACGGCCACACCATCGCCATATCGGGCCAGACCACCGGTGTGAGCGATCTCTTTCTCTACAACCTCGACACGAAGGAAGTCCGCCGCCTGACCAGCGACAAGTACGCCGACGTCCAGCCGGCCTTCTCGCCCGACGGGAAGACCATCGCCTTCGTCACCGACCGCGGCGCCGACACGCTCCTCGAACAGCTCCGCTTCAGCGAGATGCGCCTGGCCACCATCGACGTGGCCAGCGGCCAGATCCGCGAGCTGCAGGCCTTCCCGGGCGCGCGGCACATCAATCCGCAGTGGTCGCCGGACGGCCGGAGTCTCTACTTCATCGCCAATCCGGAAGGCATCCCGGATGTGTACCGGATGAGCCTCGGCGATAACCGCATCGAGCGCGTCACGGCCGTGCGCACGGGCGTGGCCGGTATCACCGACATGTCCCCTGCCCTGACCGTGGCCACCCGCTCCGGCGACATGGCCTTCTCCGTCTTCGAGGACGACAACTACAACCTCTACTCGCTCCCGGCCGGTTCACCGGCCACGCTCGTTACGGATACGAGCGTCGCCCCCGCCGGCAGTGCCCGCCGCGGTGCGTTGCTCCCGCCGCTGCGCGGCACCGGCTCCGAGATCACGGGCTACCTGCAGCGTCCGGAGGAAGGTCTGCCACCCGCTTCCACCGAGTTCGCCCTGCGGCCGTACAGCGCGGACCTGAAACTCTCGTACCTCGGCCCGCCGACGCTCGGCGTAGGCGTGGGTGAGTTCGGCGTCGGTGCCGGCGGCAGCGTCACGGCGTTCTTCAGCGACGTCCTCGGCCAGCACAACGTCGGCTTCACCTTCCAGGGCGGCGGCGGCGGTGGCACCGGCAGCTCGAATCTCGCCGAGCAGCTGGGCGGGGAGCTCTTCTACCTCAACCAGACCCACCGCCTGAACTGGGGCGCCGATGTCACCCACATCCCGTACGTCTACGGCAGCGTGGGCTACGGACGCGGCGACATCACCATCGACGGCACCACCTACACCGACGTCGACATCTACCAGCAGCTGCGCGAGACGCAGATGATCACCGACGTCAGCGGGCTGGCGCAGTATCCGTTCAGCACGACCCGCCGCATCGAAGGCTCCGCCGGCGTGCAGCGCTACTCGTACAAGCGCGAGCTGGAGACCTTCGTGATCGTCGGCGATTCGATCGTCGACCGCACGAAGGAGCAACTCGGCGGCGGGTTCACCATGAACCTGTCGAAAGCGTCGGCGGCGTTCGTCGGCGACAGCACGACCTACGGCTTCATCTCCCCCATCCGCGGCACCCGCTATCGCAACGAGGTGGAGACGCTCAACGGTGACATGAACTACACCACCGCCCTGGCCGACTGGCGCCGTAACTACATCTTCAGGCCGCTGACCATCGCCGTGCGCGGCCTGCACTACGGCCGTTACGGTTCGGGCGCCGAAGACACGCGCATCTCTCCGCTCTACCTCGGGCAGGGCTCGCTGGTCCGCGGTTATGATCCGTATTCGATCGACCCGACCGAGTGCCAGTCCTCTCCCGGCCAGGGCGACTGCCCCGTCTTCGACCGTCTGGTCGGCACGCGCATCGCCGCCACCAGCCTCGAGTTCCGCGCGCCGCTCCTCGGCACCGCCGACTACGGCCTCATCGACGCCCCGTTCGTCCCCACCGAGATCATGGCCTTCGCCGACGCCGGCGCGGCCTGGCGGCAGGGCGACACCCCCGAGTTGAAGTACGCCACCAACACCCGCGAGCGCGTCCCGGTCTTCAGCGTCGGCATCGGCCTGCGCATCCTCCTCAGCTACATCCCCATCGAGGTTTACGCCGCCAAGCCGTTCCAGCGTCCCGGCGAAGACGTGGTGTACGGGTTCAA
>JAXDJK010000369.1:0-8060 GCA_034665665.1 Acidobacteriota bacterium | reverse complement strand
AGGTGATGGTCTCGGGATCGATCCCGTACCGGTCGTAGATTGCACGTTCGAGCTCGACCTGACTGTTGATGCTCGGCGCCGTAATGCCGTTCGTCTTGCCGTCCTGATTGATTCCCGAGCCGAGGATGACACCGTAGATCGTGTCCCTGGCCGTTTCCGCGTCACTGAGACGCTTCAACACCAGAGCCCCCACGCCTTCTCCTATGACGATGCCGTCGGCGGAATCGTCGAACGCCTTGCACTGGCCCATCGGCGACAGCATCCCTGCCTCGGCCATGGTGAGAAACGACTCCGGCGTCAGGCACAAGGCGACGCCGCCGGCCAGGGCCATGTCGATCTCGCCGTTGGCCAGTGCCTGACAGGCGAGGTGCATGGCCACCAGCGAAGAGGAGCAGGCCGTGTCGACAGCGATGGCCGGTCCTTTCAGGTTCAGGTGATACGCGATCCGGGCCGCGGCGATGGCGGTGTGGTTACTCGTGACCGACGCGCCGCTGGAGCGGCCGGTCCTCGCCAGAAGCAGCGCGTATTCACTGCTCGCCACGCCGAGGTATACGCCGCATTTCGTATCGCTCAGCGTACCCGTCGAATAGCCCGCATCCTCGAAGGCCCTGTAGCTCTCCTCGAGGAACAGACGGTGATGCGGGTCGATGTAGTCGGCCTCCTGGGGAGAGATCCGGAAGAACAGCGGATCGAACTGGTCGGCACCGTCCAGCGCTCCGATCCACTTGGAGATGGTCTTGTTCTTCCTGGAGGGAGCCGGATCGTAGTACCGCTGAACGTCCCACCGGGACGGCGACACCTCGACGATCGCATTTCTCCCCTCGACCAGGTTCTCCCAGTACTGCTGCAGATTGGCAGCCTGCGGATAGCGTCCCGATGATCCGACGATGGCGATCTTCTCGCCGGAAGGCACTCGCTGACTCTTTGCAAGCCGGCCGGCGCTACTCTTTCGTGTCAGAATGGCGTGGGATACCGCCGCCGGCGATTGCGACCTCACTGCCGATTCCTCCGGCTGCCGTGCCGTCACTTCCCGCTCGAGGAAGGCGGCGAGCTCTCTGACGGTGGGATGGTCGAAGACCGTGAGATGGGAGAGCTCGGTCCCGCACTGCCTGTTGATGTCGGCAACGAGCTGCGCGCCAAGGAAGGAATCGAGACCCAGTTCGACGAATGCCTGATCGACGTCGACCACCGACGGTTTGATCTTCAGCACGGCGCCGAGAATGGTCTTGAGCCGTTGCTGCCACTGGTCCACGCTCATGCGCGTGCCCGCATCCTGTGAGATGGCGGATGGAGCCGGAGCCGCGGCAGCGGCCGGCTTGCGCAGGTAGTAGGCGGCCATCCTGGATCGAAGGCCTTCCACGACCAGCACCTGGTCGTGCGCCGCTGCGAGGCTGCGATGGAACGCGTCGAAACCCGAGACCGTCCGCATGGGCTGCATGCCGGTGGCCTGCAGCAGCCGTTTCTCGTCCGCCTCGTCGATGCACATTCCGCCGGATTGCCACACCGGCCAGTTGATCGAGACCGTGCGTCCGTGACGTTGTCCAGCGGCGACGAGCCGATTGCGATGCGCCGCAAAAACGTCCAGGAAGCCGTTCGCGGCGGCGTAATCGGCTGTGCCGGGATTTCCCGTGACGCTGGAAACGGACGAGAACAGGACGAAGAAGTCGAGCTCGACGTGGCGGCTGGCCTGGTCGAGATGGAAGGTGCCGGTGACCTTCGGCTCGAGCACTTGCGCGAATTCGACACAATCGTTGTTGGCGATCGATCGATCCACGATCATCATCCCGGCGCAGTGAAGGATGCCGCTGAGCTGTCCCTGCTCGGCGGTGACGGCCGCGATGAGTGTCTCAACCTCGTCGACGGCACCGAGATCGACCTGCCGGTAGGTGGCATGGCCGCCATGCGCGGCCAAGCCGTCCAGGACAGCCTCCGTTTCGGACGTCCATGCAGAACGTCCGGTCAGCACCACATGCGAGCCCGCGGTCTTCCGGAGGATCTCCTTCGCGAAGAGAAGCCCGAGGCCGCCGAGGCCACCCGTGATCAGGTAGACACCCCGGTCTTTGAACGATGCGAACGGCGCGGTCTGCTGCTCTTCCGTGATCTCCTGCCACCGCAGGACCTGCCGCACGCCGTCGCGATATCGAATCAGCGGATCGAGCCCGCGGCTCTTCTCCTGCTCGAGCCGTTGCCCCAGCTCCTCAGCGGGCATGGCGGCGGGAATGACGATCACCTGCGCGGCGAGGCGCGGATTTTCCAGTGCGGCCGTCCTGAGCAATCCGGAGACACCGGCGAGCAGCGTCTGATCGTGCTCGTCCGCAATGACGAGTTGGATGAGCACTTTCCCGGCGAGCTCGCGCCGAAGGATTCCCTGGAGCCCTTCAAAAATCGCAACGGCGACGTCGCTGTAACGTTCCGCGAGGTTCCGGTGCCCGTGCGCCTCCATCAACACACAGTGGCTATGCGGAACCAACGACGTCAGTCGCTCGGCGTCGGCGCTCGGCCGCCCGAACAGCATGACGTGATGTTCGGCATAGTCGTTCGCGGCCGTTCCCTCGGCGCCAGCGTTTTCCCAGACCGGCGCCGCGAGGAGCATGCCGATCTCCTCGGCCGGCTGAGCGGTCCATACCGCGCGGCCCTGACAGAACACGACGTCCGCGCTGTAGATCTCGAACTCGATGTGTTCGTCGTCGACCGCCATCAGCGACGTGTGGACTTCCGAAGAGCCGGTGACGACGATCGGCTCGCCCCACAGGATGTCGCGCAGTTCCAGAACCGAGGCCTCCGGCCGCGCCGGCCATGACCGCTCGATGGCGGCGCGTGCCATTTCGAGGGCCACCGTGCCCGGCAGCGCCTTCCCGCCATCGAAGAAGCTCTCCTGGCCGGAAAAGATCGTGCTGTAGCGGTGCTCGGTCAGGCTGGACGTATTGCTGTGCAACAGCGGATGGAGCACGCTTTCGCGCGTCACGGCCCCAGCTTCGGCGGCCGTGTCGATCCAGTAGCGCTCCTTCGCAAACGGATAAAGCGGAAGACTGACGCGCCGCGGCGTGACCTCGCCATGGAGGCGCTTCCAGTCGAGATCCAGCCCATGGACCCACAATTCGGCGATGCGCGAGAGCTTCCCGGCGGCGATGTACTGCGCGGCAATGGCCGCCTTCACCTCGTCGTCCTGGCCGGCGATGCTGAGGCCTGACTTGCCGCCGCGCTCGACGCGCCCGCGGTACGCGCGGTCGCGCTCACCGTTGAGATAGGCGTCGAGCTTCTCGACGAGCTCGCCGAGCGAGGTCACGACGAAGCCGAGCCGCTCATCCATCGGCTGACGCCCGACCTGTAGCGTGTACGCAACGTCGGCAACGTCGACCGATGGCTCGCGACGGATGAATTGCAGTAGATCGCGTGCCTTCTGCTCCAGTTGTTCCGCCGTACGGGCGGACAACGGAACGATCGCCGTGCCGGCGGGCGGCCGGCGGACACCGGCGGGGGGCGTGTATTCGCCGATGACGAGATGGGCGTTCGTGCCGCTGAAGCCGAACGAGCTGATTGCGGCCTGCCGGCGCGGCGCGCCTTCGAGCTTCCACTCCTGCAACCGCGTGTTGACGTAGAAGGGGCTGTCCGTCAGGTCGATGTGCTCGTTGAGCCGCTCGAAATGGATCGTGGGCGGTAACTGCCTGTGCTTGAGCGCCAGGAGTAGCTTGATGACGCCGGCGATGCCAGCGGCCGTGAGGCAGTGACCGATGTTGCTCTTGACCGAGCCGAGGGCGCAGTAACCTTTCTTCTGCGTGTATTTGCCGAAGGAGGTCTTGAGGCCTTCGACCTCGATCGGATCGCCGAGCTTCGTGGCCGTGCCGTGCGTCTCGACCAGCTGAATGTTGGCCGGATCGAGGCCGAACTTGTCGTAGACATCCTGCATCAACCGGGTCTGCGACTCCGGATTCGGCGCGGTGATGCCGTTCGTCTTTCCGTCCTGGTTGATGCCCCAGCCGTCGATGACGCCGTAGACAATGTCGCCGTCACGTTTGGCGTCCGCGAGCCGCTTCAGGACGGCGACACCGACGCCCTCGCCCGGCACGAAGCCATCCGCGCGCTGGTCGAACGTAAAGCAGCGGCCGTGCGGCGACAGCATGCCGGCCTGCGCGGTGCGGATGTGCATCTCCGGCCCCGCCATGACATAGACGCCGCCGGCCAGCGCCATCTCGGTGTCTCCGGACACGAGGCTGTCGCACGCCTGCGCGAGCGCCACGAGCGATGACGAACAGGCCGTGTCGATGGAGACGCAGGGGCCCCGCAGATTCAGAAAGTACGAGATCCGCGCCGCCAGGATGGACGAGGCCATTCCGGTGAAGCCCTGGGCCGTCAATTGATGGCGGCGCGACAACTGGTGGTAGTCCCCGGTGGCGCAGCCGGCGAAGACACCGGTCTTGCTCCCCGACAGCGCGCGCGCGTCGTAGCCCGCATCCTCGATGGCGTGCCAGCACGCCTGGAGAAAGAGGCGCTGCTGCGGATCCATGAGCTCTGCCTCGGTCGGCGAGATGTTGAAAAAGAGCGGATCGAAGCAATCGTATTCTTCGAGGCCTCCCAGCCACTGGCTGTTCGTCTTTCCCGGTACTGCATCGCCGGGCTGATACCAGGCGCCGGCATCCCAGCGCTCGCGCGGCACCTGTGTGATCCCGCTGCGTCCTTCGGCGAGATTTCGCCAGAAGTCGTTGAGCGTCCGGGCTTGCGGGAACTGCCCGGCGATGCCGATGATGGCGATCTGCGGCGACGGTCCGCGCGCGGCGGTAGTGCGTGCTTCCGGCGTGGCCGCGGCGCGGCTCCGCCGCTGAAGGAGCGTCTGCGGAATGTCTGCGTTCGCAATCGCTTCCTGCGCGGCCGGTGGCACGGGGAGCGTGCCGCGCTTTTCCGCTTCCGCCATGACGTGCATCCCGAGCTGCACGAGCGTCGGGTGGCTGTAGATCTTGGTCGCCTCGATCGACGTGCCGTAGCTCGCGTTGACCTTGCGGATCCAGCTCACGCCGCTGACCGAGTCGAGCCCGAGATCGACGAATTGCGCCTGATCGTCGATGTCGCTCTCGGGCATCTGCAGTTCCGCCGCGAAGAGTGCCTTGATGGTGGAGATGATGGACGGCAGTGCGTCGCCGGCCGGCGTTGGAGCAACGGGCGCCGCGGTGGGGCGCGTTTCGTCCGCGAACTGCACGTGGATGCGCGCCAGCGTTTCGGATTGGCCGACGAAGGTCTGTTCGTGCATGGCCAGCTCGCGGCGGTAGGTCTCCTCCGCCGCGTCGTGCATCGGCCGCGTCCACTGGCGCTTGAGTGCGATCAGCCGGCCGCGCGAGGTCCGCGCGATCCGCCTGGCCAGCTCCATCGCCGCCGGAACGACCTCGGCGCGCGGAAGGATCGGCAGCCTCAGTCCGCGCCGCTTCAATTCGCTGCCGCTGTAAGACTGCCCCGTGAAGAGGCTCTCCCGCGCCAGGTCGTGGCCCATCTTCAGCGCCAGGATCCACGTCGCGCCGGCGCCAGGGGTGAACCCGTAGGTCATGTACGGGCTCACATAGCGGCTCTCGTCGCTCAGGATGGCGAGGTCGGCGAACATGCCCATCGCCCAGCCGGCGCCGATGCCGTGTCCCTGCATGGCCGCGATGACCGGAACCTTGCAGTCGAGCGGCAACTGGAAGACGTTGGAGTCGGTGAATTTCGCCTTCCCTTCCTGAATCGCAAGAAGAGTTTCCCGCGTGCCGCCGGATGCGAAATGGCTGTCGTACCCGGTGAGCACGACGACTTTGCAGTCCTGGCTCTGCGCGATGTGCGCGAACGCTTCGGTGAGGCCCTCGATCAGAGCGTCGGAGAACATGTTTCGCGCGTCGCGGTCCGCCATCTGCACGAGCACGACGCCGTCGGGATGCGGCGTGAGCGTGACCACGGCCGATCGGAATGGAATTGCGCTCGCCGTCACCGCGTCCTCCTGCGACGGAACCGGCAGCAGGGAAAGGCCGGTGAATGCGGCGCGCGGCCTCCGCCCCCACGACTCCGCCAGCCGCCGGGCGGTCTCGACGACGTCGTCGGCAACGGTCAGCGTGGCCACGCGCTGGCGGAGCTCGCTGCCGCGATAATCCGCGCCGGTGAGCACGACTTCCGCCGCTGCCTCAGCACCGAGGCGATGGATGAAGGCGGCGATACTCCCCTCGGCGACATTGGCCGCGCTGTAGACGCCGCTCGTGCTGTGGACACAGGCATCGCAGAGCAGCCCGATCAGCCACGCATTTCCTCTGGCACCCGCCGTGGCTGCGACGATGGGTACCTGCGACTCGGCGATGAAACGGCGCAGTTCCAATACAGCGTCGTCCGAGATCTCGACATCGTCGCCGACCAGCACGATCGCCCTGGCTTCGCCGGGTGCCTCGTCTTTCAAGCCCGCTGCGCCGTAGCGCACGATGGCGACGGGGCCGGACGGCTCTTGGGCGATAGCGTCCAGTGGCGGCACCGCGGCGACGAGCTCCGTCAGGCGGTAGGTCAGGTGCTGCTTCAGCAGGCGAAGCGCCTCCTGCGGCTTGTTCGCGAGCTCGAGGGCGAGCGCTTCTGCGCGGGCTTCGACCTGCGCGGCCGGCACGATCGGACAGCTCCACCCCCGCTCCCGCAACTCACTGCCGGTGAGGGACACCGCCTGGAGGAAATCGTCGGCCTGTGCGGCGCCGAAACGCTCACGGAGCAACGCCGCTTCGGCGTCCGTCGCGGCTGCGTAACCGTAGCGTGCGTCTTCGTTGCAGACCATGAAGTCGCAGAGCGACGCGGCCAGGAATCCACCGTTGCGGGTGTCGCCGCGCAGAACGGCAACGGCCGGATACGGGAACGACACGATGGCGTGAACGTCGGCGGCGGCGTGCTCGATGCCGATCAGGATCAGCGCTTTGAGCGACGGCTCCTGTCGTACGCGCTCGAGCGCCGGCCGGACCTGCGAGCCGGCGCCGTTCGACAGCTCGAGGGAGAAGACGCCATGACCGCGGTCGTACAACTTCACGGCAGACGCAGCCGGCGAAGCACCGGCTTCCGAGAGTTGGACTCGCGGCCGCGTCGCGGAAGCTGCCGCCGTCGAGACGGCACCGGGAGCGGCCAGTGAGATCGCCCGCGCCTTCCTGGGAGCGGCCGGCGTGAAGTCGAGCTCCCGGCGCGACAACGCCGGCGCCGCCGGGGTGTCGAGGACCGCCTGCGCTTCTTCACGCCAGAGCGCGCTCCCCTGGCAATGGACGATCTCTTCGCCGGCGAGCTGCGTGTAAACGTCGAAATCGATGCGCTCGGCGCCGTTCGGCAAGAGCGCGATGCTGACCTCCGCCGGCAGGCCTGCCAGGATGGGCGGGCCGTATATGACGTCGCGGAATTCGACGAACCGGTTTTCCGCGAAGCGCGCCGCCGTCTCGACTGCCGCGCGCGCCATCTCCAGGTACGCCGGCGACGAAAACCTGCCGTTCTCGAAAAACGGCTCGTCACCCGTGAACGTCGAAGTGAAGCTCGTCTGGCGCAGATCCGACGTATTCCGGTGCAGCAGCGGATGGAGGACCGCCGCCGGAACGGCTGCTTGCACCGACGTCGCCGGCACGTCGATCCAGTAGCGCTCTCTGGCGAACGGATAGGTCGGGAGGCTCGCGCGCCGCGGTTGCCGCGCGTACAGGCTGTGCCACTCGAATTCCAGTCCCTTCACCCACAGGCCCGCGAGCTCCTCGAGCCCCGTGCCCGACCATTGGGTGGCGTCCTTGTTGCGCTTCGCCTGGCCGCGATACACGCCCATTTCCGTTCCGGAGAGATACGCCTGGAGCTTGTCGATCCACTCGTCGACCGAACCGGCCACGAAGGCGAGGCGCTCGTCCATCGCTTCACGGCCCACCTGGAGCGTGTACGCGATCGACACGAGATCGAGGCTGTTTCTCCGTGTGGTGACGAAGTCCAGCAGATCGGACGCTTTCTGCTGCAACTGCGCCGTGGTGCGCGCGGAGAGCGGGATCAGCAGGTCGCCAACGGTGAACGGCTCGGCTGCCGGCGCCGGGTACTCCTCCACGACCAGATGCGCGTTCGAT
>JAXDJK010000368.1:0-4018 GCA_034665665.1 Acidobacteriota bacterium | reverse complement strand
CGATCGACAAACCCCACAATACAGCCGTCATGAAGCTGACTGCCGCCAGCGAATACGGCTGCCTCGCCCTGCAGGTCATCGGCGAGCGCGATCCGGAGTGGTGCAAGCGGCAGGAGATCGTCGACCGGTTCGGCGTGCCCACCGCCTTCCTCGAACAGATCCTGCGCAAGCTCGCCGGCGCCGGCTTCGTCATCTCTCGCCGCGGTGCGGAAGGGGGCTTCCGCCTCTCCCGTCCCGCCGCGGAGATCGTCATCGCCGACGTCGTGCGGGCCATGGACGGCGCGCTCGCGCCCACCCGCAGCGTGAGCGTCAACTTTTACCAGCCCAGTCCCGTCGAGGCCTCGGCTGCCTTTCACCAGCTCTTCCGCCGTGTACGCGACGCCGTCGCCGCCATTCTCGAAGACACCACCCTGGAGGACATCCTTGCTCACGAACGCCACTCCCGCCGGCCTCGCGCTCGCCGCGTCACTGGTGCCCCAACTCGCCGCCGCTGAGCGCGAGCACGACCGCGACGGAGCCTTCGCCTCCGACAACCTCGAGCTGCTCATCGACGCCGGCCTGCTCCTCCTGAACGTCCCCGTCGAGCACGGCGGCCTCGGCGAAGACCTGGCCGGCACCGTCGAGACCCTGCGCACCCTCGCGCAGGGCTCGCCCTCCGCCGCGCTCATGCTGACCATGCACACCTCCGTTCTCTCTCATTACCTCATCGACCCCGCGCACATCCCTGCGGCCCAACGCACCGGCCACGCCGAACAGCGCGCCTGGGCCTTCCGCGAAGCCAGAAAGGGCAAAGTCTTCGGCGTGGCCAATTCCGAGATCGGGGCCGGCGGCAACGTTAAAAACTCGCGGGCCGAAGTGCGCGACGGCCGGCTGTACGGCGTGAAGAGTTTCTGTTCGATGGGCACCCGGGCCGACTACTTCATGTCCGCCGCCCGCGTCGCTTCCGGTGAGGTCGAATACTGGATCGTCGCCAACGAGCCCGGGGCCGTGGGCGTCGAATCCGAATGGGACGCCATGGGCATGCGCAGCAGCGAAAGCGTCTCCTTGCGCTTCGACGGCGCGAAGATCGTGCAGCCCCTCGCCTACCGCGGCCTGATCGACGGCGCCAACAACCGGCACTGGTCGACCCTCTCCTTCACCGCCATCTTCATCGGCATCGCCGAATCGCTCCTCGACGACGTGACGAATGCCGGCAGCGGAATCCTACAAGCCACCGGCGCCGTCGACCTGCACCTCACGCTCCAGGCGGCGCGCGGCCTCCTGCGCCACTGTGTCGCTACCGAGCCCGCGCCGACCACGGCCGATTACCGGAACCTCGTTCGCGACACGAAGCTGTTCGTCACCCGTGCCCTGGCCCAGCAGGCCTCCGCACTCTATCTGGCGCAGGGCGGCTCCGCCTATCGATTCGGAGCGCCGGTCTCGCGCAAACTGCGCGACCTGCTGGCCGGTCCGGCCCTGCGGCCACCGGTCGGGGTCAGCTTCGACGAGCTGTGGGCCGAGCTGACCGCGGATTAACGCCCAAAAACGTTGCGGGCCGCGTTTCCGCGGCCCGCTCCGTTTTGTTTACATTTGGGCTCGGCAGGTACGCCGCTGGCACGGCCAATGGCAGCCAGTGTGTGGTCAAGTCGAGGGTGATCGAGAGAGAGAGATTCGCAGGCCCCGCAACTTGTCGTCAGATCCGCTTCGGAGAGCTACCAACCCTCACCGAACCCACGAGCATCATACTGCCTCTGTTCGCGCCTGTCCACACTTCCGTAAGTACCGACAAGTATAGTTTCCGTTACCGGGCCGTCACGCTCTGCGAACGAGTTTGCGGGCAAAGTACGCGGCTCCGCCGATACCGATTACGGCCGCCACAATGCCCATGGCCCGCGCACTCCCGGTGAATATGCCGGGATAGCGCACCATATTGAGGATCAGCACGCCGCTCACGACCAGGAAGAGGGCGATGCGGATCGTATACAGCAGCTGCGACGGCCGGCGCGCACGGATCGTGTCGCTCCAGAGGATCCAGAGCATCACCGTCATCGTGGCCATGGCCATCGCTCCCGGGTTGAAGATCAAAGCGTGTCGTACTCCTCGGGCTTGAAGCCGAAGACGGCCTTCTTCTTCGTCAGCACCAGTGGCCGCTTCATCAGGTTCGGCTGCTCGCGCATCAGCTCCAGCGCCTTTGCCTTCGTGATCGTCGATGGATCGAGGCCCAGCGCCTTGAAGGCCGGGCTCCGCGTATTCAGCACCGTCTCCAGCCCCTGCTCGTCGATGAGCCGCGAGAGGAGCTCCGGCGAAGGGCGTTCCTTCGCCAGATCATGCTTCACCAGTTCGAACCCGCGACCTTCCAGGTCGCTCACTGCCTTGCGGCAGCTCGTTCAACTCGGCTTCTGCCACAGCTCGATGGTCTTCTTCATCACTTCTTCCTCACCCACCACGCATCCGGATTCGCCACCGCCGCCGTGGCCGCATTCGGCGCCGCCGTCACATACTTCGGCCGCAGCTCATCGAGCAGGGCCTGCACGTCGGGAGTGCAGGTGCCCCCGCACTCGCCCAGCGTGGCCGAGGTGCGCGTGGCGATCTGCGTCATCGTATGCGCCCCCTCGCGGATGGCACGCTCGATGGTCCGGTATTTAATGTTGTTGCACCGGCAGATGGTCCGCAAACCGCGGACGGCCGGATGCACATCCTGCTGGTCATCCATTCCGAGGGGAGGCTAACACGTTACCGCTTGACGAGCTTCCCCGCCAGCGGCTTCGGCGGCCTGCCCACCTGCGGACGCGGCCGCGATGCCGTGGCCGGCGTAGTCGGCAAACGCAGTTTCGGCAAGCTGCCGGAAAGCGACGCCGGCCGCGGCGCGACGCGTGGTTTCCCGACCTTCGGAGAGCGCATTGCGCCATCGTAACCCACTCGCGTAGAATGCGCCCGCCCGGCGCGGAGGAGCGTGGAATTTTGACGCCTCCCTCGCGTTAGGGCACCTGTTCCCGTGGGGCTGTAGCTCAGTTGGGAGAGCGCCTGAATGGCATTCAGGAGGTCATCGGTTCGATCCCGTTCAGCTCCACCAAATTCGAATCTCCCTCGCAACGGCGGCCGAAAGGCCGCCGTTGGTGTTTTTAGGCACGCGAAACTCCGATGCTAGGATGACCCCATGCGAACCACGCTAATTCTCGAGGAACGCATCGCCAGCGACTTGCAACGGATCGCGCAGATCTCCGGAAAGCCGTTCGAGGTCGTCGTCAACGAGACCATCGAAGCGGGCTTGGCGACAAATGTGGAAGGGCGCGAGCCACAGCCTTACCGGATCCGCCCGGCGTCATTGGGCAATGTTCGGCCAGGTATCGATCTCGACAAGGCGCTTACGCTTGCTGATGCCCTGGAGGATGAGGAGTTGCTCCGCAAAATGGAACACCAGCGGAAGTGAACCTCGTCGACGCCAGTGTTCTGATTTACGCCGTCAACTCCGATGCGGCACATCATGACCGATCGCGACGGTGGCTTGAGTCGGCACTCTCCGGCACTGAGCCCCTCGGCCTCACTTGGGGCGTGATGTTGGCGTTTCTCCGGATCACGATACGCCGCGGGATTCTCGCCCGGCCGTTATCGGCGACTGAGGCGGTCGCTTACCTCGATTCCTGGCTGCAGCGACCGTCGGTGAACGTCGTCGAGCCGGGGCCGAATCATTGGGCCATCCTTCGCTCGTTGATCAGCACCGCCGGCACAGCAGGCAATCTTACCTCCGATGCGCATCTCGCCGCGCACGCGATCGAAGGAGGTTGGACAGTGGTCTCCACCGACAGCGATTTTCTTCGCTTCCGCGGCCTGAACGTATTCAATCCCATCGCGTAGCCACGCGCGATGCCCTCGGCTACGAGATCAATCTCGGCCAAATCGAAGAGCGCGCCGGACTACGCGAAGCGTTTGGAGTGCGGTGTCGCCACCGCTTTTGTACAGCCACGGGCGCGGGGCGTGTGATTCGCCGCGAACACGTTTTCAGCACCGGCTGCGCGGATGGCTATACGAAAGCGGTGGC
>JAXDJK010000367.1:0-3856 GCA_034665665.1 Acidobacteriota bacterium | reverse complement strand
GACATCGACGTTCCCAGCCGTCTTCCGATCATCCCCCTGGTCTCGTCCGTTCTCTTTCCCGGCGGCGTGCTCTCGCTGCAGGTCGGGATCGACCGCAATGTCCGGCTCCTCAAGAGCTTGCCGGACGATCAGAACCTCATCGCCGCCTTCTGCCAGAAGACCGGGGACAAGGAAAACCCGCATCCCGACGATCTCTCGCAGATCGGCGTGCTCGCCGCCATCGTGCAGCGGCTGCCCCTCTCCGCGGACCGCTACCAGCTCTTCCTCCAGGGCCGGCAGCGCGTCGAGCTGGTGCAGATGCTCCAGAACGAGCCCTACTTCGAGGGAAAGCTGCGCGAGATCGTGCCGCGTCCCATCCCGAAGAACGTCAAGAGCGAAGCGCTGATGACCAAGGCCATGTCGCTCTTCGAGAAGCTGGTCGAGAGCGATACCAAGTACTCGAACGAGCTGCTGAACATCCTGCGCATGAACATGACGGAGGGGCCGGATACGTTTGCCGACCTCCTCTCGTCCTTCGTCAACTTCCCGCTGGAGGAGAAGCAGCTCCTCCTCGAGACCGTCGCCCCGATCGACCGCATCGAGCTGCTCATCGACTGGATCCAGCGCGACCTCGGCCGGGCCACGGTCGACCGCGAGCTCCAGCGCCAGATCCAGACCAACATCGACCGCCGCGATCGCGAGGGCTATCTCCGTGAGCAGCTGCGCATCATCCAGGACGAGCTGGGCGAGACCAATCCCGCCGAACGGGAGGCCGATACCTACCGCGACCGCGTGGAAGCCCTCCCGATCACCGACGACCACAAGCAGTCCCTCCGCCGCGAAGTGACGCGCATGGGACAGCTCTCCCAGTCCTCATCCGATTACGCGGTCATCAAAGGCCACCTCGACACCGTCCTGCAGATGCCGTGGGACAAAAAGACCGAAGACCGGCTCGACCTCGTGCGCGCCGAGGAGATCCTCGACGAGCGGCACCACGGCCTGGAAAAGGTCAAGGAGCGCATCCTCGAGTTTCTGGCGGTGCTCAAGCTCAAGGGCGACCTCAAAGGTCCGATCCTCTGCCTGACCGGACCTCCCGGCGTCGGTAAGACCTCCCTCGGTGCCGCGATCGCCGACGCACTGGGACGCAAGTTCGTGCGCATGGCCGTCGGCGGCGTGACCGACGAGTCGGAGATCCGCGGGCATCGGAAGACCTACATCGGGGCCATGCCCGGGAAGCTGATCAACAGCTACATGCAGGTCGGCGTGAACAACCCGCTGATCATGATCGACGAGATCGACAAGATCGGAAAAGACTTCCGCGGCGACCCCTCGTCCGCGCTGCTGGAAGTGCTCGACCCGAAGCAGAACAGCGCCTTCGTCGATCGCTATCTGGAGATCCCGTTCGATCTCTCGCACACCCTCTTCATCTGCACGGCCAACACGCTGGACATGATCCCCGGCCCGCTCCGCGACCGCATGGAGGTCATCCGGCTCACCGGCTATACCGAAGGCGAGAAGCTCAATATCGCCAAGCAGCACCTCATGGCCGAGGTGCTGGAGAATCACGGCGTCACGGCCGAGCAGGTCACGATCGAGGACGAGGCCATCCTGCTGGTCATTCGCGATTACACCGCGGAATCGGGCGTGCGCAACCTCGAGCGCACCCTGGCCACCATCGTCCGCAAGATCGCCCGCAAAGTGGCGGCGGCCGACGGCCAGCCGGAGGCGACGCAGTCGTACGTGGTCAAGGCGGCAGATCTCGAGGGATACCTCGGGCTGCCAAAGTACGAGCACGAGTTCGCGGAACGCGGTCCGGAGATCGGCGTCTCCACCGGCCTCGCGTGGACCTCGGTGGGCGGCGAGATCATGTTCATCGAAGCCACACGCATGGCCGGCACCGGCCGCACCACCGTCACCGGACAGCTCGGCGACGTGATGCGGGAGTCCGTGACGGCGGCGTATTCATACGTCCGCACCCGCGCCAAGGACCTCGGCATCGAGGAGAAGATGTTCAGCGATCACGACCTGCACATCCACTTCCCGGCCGGCGCCATCCCGAAAGACGGACCCTCCGCCGGCGTGGCCATCGCTACCTGCATCGCCTCGGTGATGGGGGAGCGACCGGTACGCCACGATGTGGCCATGACCGGCGAGATCACGCTGCGCGGCAAGGTCCTGTCGGTCGGCGGGGTCAAGGAGAAGGTGATGGCCGCGCACCGCGCGAACATCAAGAAGGTGGTGCTCCCGGAAGGCAACCGCAAGGACATCCAGGAAGTGCCGGCCGAGGTGAAGGACGCGTTGCTGTTCGTCTTCGCCGAGCGGGTGGACGACGTCTGGCGCGAGACCCTGATGCCGCGCGACGCCGCTGCCACCACCGACTCGGGTAAGGAAGCAGACAGCGAGCCGCGCGCCGACGACGCGAAGGGCGAGTGGGCGGCCACGAGCGAGCGCGCCGTGGAGGCCCGCGTGACTGAGCGGACCGAGCAACGATGAAGCGCGGTTGTCTCAACAACCTGCTCTTCACGGCGGTGCTGCTGGCCGCCTTCGGCGGCAGCACCTACTTCTGGTTCACCTACTTCGTGAAGGGCCGCTCGCTGCCGACGCCGAACCTGATCGGCAAGTCGGTGGCCGATGCGCGGGCCATCACCCGTGACCTCGGCGTGGAGCTGTTGGTCGACGAGACGCACCGCCGCAACTCCGATAAAGTCCCGATCGGGAACGTGGTCTGGCAGAACCGCACGCCGGGTGCGACGAGCTTCATCAAGCGCGGCAGCTCGATCCGGGTGGAGCTGAGCGCCGGCGCGCTGGTGCTCAGCGTCCCCGACCTGACCCACGAGACCGCCGGCACGGCCATGCTCCGCCTGGCGCAGCAGAACCTCAAGCTCGGCAACACGACCTACTTGGAGAGCGACGAGAAAGGCATCCTGGCCGCGGACCCGCCCAAGGGGACGGTCGTGAATGCGCAGACGGCGGTGTCGTTCCTCATCGCGGTCCCGGCCCAGGCCACACAGTTCGTGATGCCGGACCTCATCGACCGGCAGCTCGAGCCGGTGCGCGCCTCGCTGGAATCACGCGGGCTGCACGTTTCGACGGTCAAATACGAGGCCTATCCGGGCATCGCTGACGGGACCATCATCCGGCAGTACCCGCTGCGCGGAGCGCCGGTGAGCAGCCGCGACCCGATCTCGGTGGTGGTGTCGCGCGGGGAAGAAACGAATATCATCGAAGGAGCGGCCCCGCCCGCCACCCCATGATCAAGATCGCCCCCAGTCTTCTCTCCGCCGATTTCTCCCGGCTCGCCGACGAGCTGGCCACCATCGAGTCGGGAGCCGACGTGCTGCACCTCGATGTCATGGACGGCCATTTCGTGCCGAACCTGACCATCGGCCCGGCGATCGTGAAGGCGCTCCGGCCGCATACGAAGCTGACCTTCGACTGTCACCTGATGGTCAGCGAGCCGCAGCGGTACATCCCGGCCTTTCTGGACGCCGGGGCGGACATGATCTCGATCCACGTGGAAACGGAGCCGCATCTGGAGCGGGCGCTGCAGCTGATTCGGGCCGGCGGAGCGAAGGCGGGGATCGCCCTGAATCCCGCCACGAGCGCCGAATTGCTCTCGACAGCCATCGAATTCTGCGACTTCGTGCTGGTCATGTCGGTGAACCCCGGATTCGGGGGTCAGAAATTCATAGAACCTGTTGTGCCCAAGATTCGTCATATCTCACGACTCATCCGGGAACGGGGACTTTCGGTCGAAATCGAGGTGGATGGCGGCATCGACGCGAAGACCGCGCCGCTGGTCGCCGCCGCCGGGGCCACGATCCTCGTAGCCGGCTCGGCCGTATTCGGCCAGAAGGACCGGGCGGGTGCAATGGAT
>JAXDJK010000366.1:0-4850 GCA_034665665.1 Acidobacteriota bacterium | reverse complement strand
CTCCGGGCGCGCTCAGAGTCGCGCCGTAGCCGTTCACGCGGATGTACGTGTTCTCGCCATTGCCCGGGATGTAGCTCGGGTTGTAAGTCTTGCTCTGGATGTAGCCGCAGGTACGGCCCGTGGCATTGCCGAACTTGCAGACGTAGGTACCGACCGACTGCTGGCTGCGCAGGCGGGTGCCCGTGCAGGCGCGGTAGCCGAGGCCGCTGTTGAACTCGTTGCTCACATCCATGATCCCGCAGGCGGAGTGCCACTGCACGTCGCCCGCGTCGTAGAAGATCTCGGCCACCATCGGCAGGGCCACGCCGTGGAAGGTCTCGTAGTTATCGCAGTGGCCGGCCGTGGAGATGCCGAGGCTCGTGCCGTCCGTGGAGCGCACCGTGAAGCCGCCCGTGCAGAAGCCCGGATCGCCGTCACCGCCGCGCAGCACCGACTGCCTGGCCAGACCCGGCACGGCCAACACTTCGACGCGCTCCGGCAGATTGGCGCGGTCGGCCCGGATGGCAGCGCGCAGCGGCTGCGCCCGTTCCGAGTAGATCTCCACGCGATTCTCTTTGATGTTGATGTCCGAATCGACGGCGAAGCCGAGATGCTTCACCCGCTGCAGCGCGGTCGTACGCCGCTTCTCGAGCTGCGCCAGCGACGCCGCAGCCGGCCGGAATTCGCGGGCGATTTTTTCCAGCGGCGTGCCGGCCACACGCGCGCGCAGGCGCGCCTCGGCGGACGGATCCTGGAAGCGGACCACCAGCCGGTATTGCGGCTGATGCTCGATCCAGAGGCCGGCGAAGCTTGGCTCCTGCCTGATCAGCGTCTCTTCGAGACGGCCGATCTCGCTCTGCAGGTTGAGGCGGCGGACCGCTTCATCCACGCTCACGCCATTGTCGGCGGCGTAGGCGGTAGCGTCCTGCAGGAGGGCCTGACTGGGTGGGGGAGGAGTTTGCGCGAAGGTGGTGGGGGTGACGAGGAGACCGCAGAGGAGGACGACAGAAAGCAACCGATGGGACGGGGACATGGGGGCTCAGCCTCTCGGGAATAGGGATTCTCGGCTTCTCGCCGAGTGACGTATCTATATACCTATCGCTCGACGGCTTGCAAGCGCGGCCGGAGGCGCTCGCGACGTCTCCGCCCTACATGTGCATTTCCGTAACGCCCATCACGGCCGGGAAACGTTTTCGGACCGATTGTCACTATCTCGTCTATTCAAGCTCGTCGATTCAAAATCCGTTCGGAAGGAGAACCCTATGCATCGTTCGCTTCGCATCGTAGCCGTCACCGCCGCATTCCTCTCGTCCGGCTGGTCGTACTTCATCCTCAACAACCCCGTCGGCGCCGGCAGCTATCGGGGCCGAGGTACGCGTGACATTCCGGCGCGAGCTCGCGATCGAGAAACGGGAAACGGTTCTTCGTGCTGAAAATCAGGTGAATGGCGAGTGCTGTGAATCGGTGACTCATGACACCGCCGAGGCTACCTCGGCACACCACGATCGCCCGAGGACATCCACTCCGCGTGGAGCGTCGTATGTCGCCGCTCCGGGGCTCGTGGATGGGGGCGCATTGCCGGTCCCAAGGCTTACGCCATTGGGCTACAGAGATCTCGCCGCTCGCGGCTAAGGCTCCATCAACGACATCCCCGCCAGCTCGTCCGAAGTACGGGTATGCTGGAGCAGCACCCGTGCGAATCTACATCTCGTAGTTCAGACGATGTTGGAGCGGGCGCGTACCTCGACATCCGCCGCGATGAGCGCCGAAAGAAATGGGTGCCTCCCGCCGAGCGCGAGAGATCGCCCGCCAGACCAATACTCCGCTCGTCATCGTCCGCGATGGCAAACTCGTGGAGGAGTACGTCACCGATCTCGAGACTGATTCGGACCTCAACCTCGAAAACCGTCCATGACCGCGGTTGACTTTCGCCAGCCGCTCCAGGCTGCAGACCGGCCGTGCCGAGGACAAAGCGCGACTGCTGCAGTTCGTCGAGGAAGCGGCACTCGACACCTCCGTCTTTCAGGCTATTCTGCGACGCAATTTCTGACGGGAACGCGATGACGCCAGACCGGCGGGAGTTGGCGGCGCGGCCGGTCGGGGAGAAGTTGCGGATGCTCGATGCGCTGCGGGAGCAGGCGGAAGCGATTCGACGGGCACGGTCGGGCCAGCGGGATCAGAACGCCGGTCGCGAATCGACGGATCCGACTTAACGCGCGGTTGCGCGTCGGCGGCCCTGGGGCTCACACTCAGCGCCAGATGCTGACGAATGTGACGTTTGCTTCGCGGTTTGGGCGGCGGGCGGTGTTTGGGATGGTGCATCTGCTGGCGTTGCCGGGGGCGCCGCTGTTCGCGTCGTTGGGTGGCGTGATTGAGGCGGCCGTGAGGGATGCGCGGGCGATCGGGGAGGGTGGGGCGGACGGGATCGTGTTCGAGAACTTCGGCGACCGGCCGTTCACGAAGGGGCGAGTCGGGGCGGAGACCGTCGCGGCCATGACCCGGGTGATCGCCGAGGTCGTGCGGGATGTGCGGGTGCCGTTCGGGGTGAACGTGCTGCGGAACGATGCGCACTCGGCACTCGCGGTGGCGGCGGCCACGGGGGCGGCCTTCATCCGGGTGAACGTGCACACGGGGGCGATGCTCACGGATCAGGGGATCATCGAGGGTGATGCCTTTGGAACCCTGAGGATGCGAACGGCGCTGGCGCCGGAGGTGCTGATCTTTGCCGACCACCTGGTCAAGCACGCGGTGCCGCTGGGTGACGTCGATCCGGTGCAGGCGGGCAGGGACCTGCGGTTGCGGGGGCTGGCGGATGCGGTGATCGTCAGCGGGATCGAGACGGGGGCGCCGGTTGACGCACGGCGATTGAACGCCCTGCGTGAGGCGTTGCCGGACGCGCCGCTACTCCTCGGCAGCGGGCTGACCGAGGAGAATGCCGCGGCCTTCGGTGCGGCGGACGGAGCCATCGTCGGCACGTCGATCAAGAGCGGCGGGCGGGTCGATGGTCCGGTCGACGCGACGCGTGTCGCGGCGCTCGTGCGCGCGTTTCGCGGGTGAGCGATCGGGGCGGCCGAAGCCGCCCGGATCAGAGTACCCGTCTACCCGATACGAGTCGCACGATCAGCAGGATCAGAGCGATGACGATCAGGATGTGGATCAGTCCCCCGCCGACGTGGAAGGCGAAGCCGCCCAGCCACAGGAGGATCAGGATGATGATGATCAACCACAGTAAATTTCCCATGCGGGCCGGACAGTGCAATGTCGAGGCCACGGCTGAGGCCGAAGCGGGACGCAGCCATCGATGGCTCTTTTGACGTTTCGCTGATGGGTCAGTTACTTTCCGTTGACTGTTTCCATCTTCACCCCTAGACTGCGCCCTCCAAAGTCGTCCGTTCCGTAAGGCAATAGCAACATCATTCTGGAGGTGCGGAGCCATGCCCGCAGCGATACGCTCGAAGTGTGCAGTCGTCCGTCTCCTACTCCTTACCCTCCTGACCTCCGCTCTCCCGCTGCTGGCCCAGTCCTCGACGTACACGCAGCTGTGGGGGCCGAAGACGTTCACCCGTGTGAACGGACAGCAGGTAGCGCAGACCGAGACCATCACCGGCCTCACGCCCGGCAGCGCGTACGAGCTGCGCATCACCAACCACACCGTCTCCAGCGCCATCGTCAAGCTGAATGGCGTGGAGCTCTTCGGGACGTCCGCCTTCAACCAGCAGACGCACAACCTGGTCAAGGCCATCACCCTCGCGGCGAGCAACGTCCTGACCGTCGAGGTTCGCGGCAAGCCGGCCGAAGCGATGACCGTCTCGGTCTGGGGCAACAACGGCGGCGATCCCGACCATCCGCCCCTCCCGGTCGACACCGTGCCGCCCACCATCGTCGTCACCGCCGCGCCGCTGGCGAATGCCAACGGCTGGCGTCCGGCCCCGGTGCGGGTCTCCTTCCGCTGCAGTGACGACCAGGCCGTGGCCGCCTGCACGCCCGACGTCATCGTGACCACCGACGGCGCCAACCAGGTCTTCACCGGCCAGGCCCAGGACGCCGCGGGGCACGTCGCCACCGCCTCCATCACCATCAACATCGACAGCGCGCCGCCCACGCTGGCCATCACCGCCCCCTCCGCGGGTGCGACCGTGATGACCGCGGGCCTCGGCGTGAGCGGCAGCGTCTCGGACGCGCTCTCCGGCCTGGCCGGCGTGACCTGCAACGGTGCGCCGGGCGTGGTCAGCGGCAGCACGTTCAACTGTGCCATGTCGTTCGAAGACGGCCCGCGCAGCGTGACCGTCGTCGCCACCGACAAGGCCGGCAACAGCACCACGCGGCAGATCTCCTTCGGCGTCCTGACCACCCCGCGGGTGACGCTCGTCGAGCCGGTCAACCTCTCCTTCGTGAACATCAGCCCCATCACCGTGCGCGGGACCGTCAGCGATCCCACGGCCACGGTGAAGATCAACGGCATCGCGGCCACGCAAAGCGGTGGATCGTTCTCCGTGACCGTGCCGCTGGTGGAGGGGAACAACACCCTCAGCGCCGTGGCGCACGCGGCCAGCGGGAAGATCGGCACCGGCAACGTGCAGGTCACGCTCGACACCACCCCGCCCCGCCTGGCCGTGACCTCGCCGGCCAACGGCTTCGAGACCGTCGAATCGACGATCGCCGTGGCCGGTACGGTCAACGACATCGTGGTCGGCACGGTCAACGACCAGCAGGCCCAGGTGACGGTCAACGGCGTCAACGCCACCGTCTCCAACCGCACCTTCATCGTGCCCGCGGTGGCCCTGGCCGCCGGCGAGAACACCATCCAGGTCGTAGCCCGCGATCGCGTGGGCAACAGCTTCACCTCGCGCATCACCGTCACCCGCAACACC
>JAXDJK010000365.1:0-4749 GCA_034665665.1 Acidobacteriota bacterium | reverse complement strand
CGATTCAGCCTTTTCAGCAGCGTGGGACAGATGGTAGGTCCGCTGATGGTCGGCGCAGCCGCCGGCACCATGGGCTATCAATGGGCGCTCGTCGTCCCTGCCGCGTATGCACTGGGCTTTCTTGTCTTGGGTCTCTATCTCGTCGAAGTGGCGCAACCCCCGCGGGGACAGGCGAAGCCGTCGCAGGGCGTGGGTGTTCGCTCAGCGTGGCAGCTGCTCGCCATCCCAGGCATTTGGGTCGTCCTGCTCTTGACCTTCGGGCGAGTGTGGATAACCGTCGTCTACGCAACGTTCGTGCCTGTCTATCTCGTCATTGACAGGGACTTCGACCCCTTCATCGTCGGAACCGTGACGGCAACGTCAGGTCTGGTTGCCGCAGCGATCGCTCCCACGGTGGGGTTCTGGACGCGCTACGCGTCCCCGGCAACGGTGACAAACGTCGCGCTCACCTCTGGAGCCACTGGCTTGATCCTTGTTCCGCACGTGGCAGCGTTGCCGTATGTCTTTATCGTCCCGGTCCTCGTGGGCGTGGGGCTGGGGATCACGCTTCCGCTGCTGCTGAGCATGACCGCTACCGAAGCCCCCGAGGGGCGCCGCGGGGTGGCGCTGGGTCTGCGAAGCACCGCCACGCAGTCGGCTATGGCCGGAGCGCCGCTCTTGGTGGGCGCAGTCATGGGCTTGCTGGGAACGCTGCTCGGCTTCACGGGGGCCGGGATCGCGGGGCTGGCGGTTCTCGTCGGGGCCCGATTGGTTGCCCGCAGGGCCTCCTTGAGCAACCCGTCCGGCTAAGGGTCGGGACAGGCCTCGCAGCCCTCCCAGCTCGGGACCGGATCAGTGATCAAGCCCCGGGTGATGCGCAGCCCTGAATCGTGGGCGATGGCTCGCTGGCGCGTCCCAGCCGGCATCGACGCGCGTCATCTGGGCGCACGTAACGGTTCGCTCCGGACCGTTGACAGCCGCGAAACCTGCCGCTAGTTTGTCCCTTGCGTTGGATATCTAGTCCTCCATAGAAGTCTGTTTCGGAGGCGACGCAGTGCCGATCCCCTGTCGGCATTCCCATGGGCTCTGATCGCAAAGGGGTTTGCTCCCATGATGGTTGGTCGTTACGACGACTCTCATCTCCTGCTCGTGCTGCAGACCGATCACTCCCGCATCGCCGGGCTGATCGCGGCGCACTGGGGAAATGAGGTCTTTGCCCGACCAAAGCCATATGTCTCGATGGTGATTGCCGCACAGGAACACGACAGTGGCTGGTGGGATTGGGAAATCAAGCCAACGTTGAACCCCGGTGGCCATCCGTTGGACTACATCGGCAGCGCGAAGTCACTAGGCACGCGCTGGCTGGACTTCTACCGGCACGGCATTCAGCGAGTGGCCGAGCAGGACCTCTATGCGGCGTACAACGTCTCGATGCACGGCGACGGGTTGCTGACACGAGGCATGGGCCTGCTGCCCTACATGCCAGATCACACCGAAGACATCGAGGTCCAGGAGTTCCTGGGCGAGCAGAAGATCTTTCGCGAGGAGATTATCGAGCAGCTTCGCCAGCGGCCCGAGTACGCCGAGGTCACAACTGACGAGTACCTGTGGCGCAACTTCAAGTACATGGAAGTCTTCGACCAGTTTGCACAGTTCATCTGTAACCGGTATCCGCTCAACAGCACCGAACGCACGAACGGACCCACCAAGACGCTCAGCGACGTCCCTGTTCCCGTCTCCGACGGAGTCGACGATGTGACGCTGACGATTGATGTGCAGGATGAGTTTCGAGCAGTCGTGCGGCCTTACCCGTTCGACGTCGCACCGCTGAAGATCTCCTTTCAAGGACGCCTTGTCCCGGACAAGGTTTTCAGTGACGAGGAGGAGTACCTAGAGCAGTTCTACAAGGGGGAACGGGTCACGGTCACGTACAGCCTGGAGCCCGCTGCCTGACGCGGACTCCGACCCGGCACATCACTCACGAGTCACACCGTGCTAACGCACCGGACTAAAGGACGAGTTGACATGGGACAGGCAGAATCGACGCAAAACAACGGTCCGAAGGACCTGCGTACCTTCCTCGGACAGCTGATCGCACACGACCCCGACCAGGTTGTCGTCGTCGATCGCGAGGTGGACTCGGTCTTTGAGGCGACGGCGATCGTCGATCGTTTGCGCTCTGACCCGGGTCAGAAGAAGTACCCGGCTGTGCTGTTCAACAACATCAAGGGCTCCGAAATCCCCCTGCTCGTCAACCTACACACCTATGAGCGGCTCGCCCTCAGCATCGATTCCGACCTGAAGGGGATGGTCGAGGAGTTCTCCAAGCGCGAGAACCACCTGATTGAGCCGAAAGAGGTAAGCCGGAGCGAGGCGCCGGTGAAGGAGGTCGTTTGGACCGGAGCGGACGCACAGCTCTCGCGGCTGCCCATCCTTCACCACAACGAGCTGGACGCAGGCAAGTACATCACCTCGGCCGTGACGATCTGCAAGGACCCAGGAACCGGCGTGCAGAACGCTGGGATCTTCCGGGCCCAGATGCACAACGACACGGAGCTGGGCCTGATGGCCGGCCCATACCAGAACACGCGTCACATCATGCACGAGCACCTCGAGCGCGGACAGCAGATGGAGGTTGCCCTCGTTATCGGCCACCACCCAGCCTTCATGCTCTCCGGCACCACCAACCCTCCCGGCATCGGCGGCGAGTTCAGTGTGGCTGGCGGCCTCCTCGGGGAGCCGCTGCAGATGGTGCAGGCGGAAACGGTGGATCTCCTGGTCCCCGCTCGCGCCGAGATCGTCATCGAGGGCATCTTGAACCCCGATCCCGCATCGTTCCGTGACGAAGGTCCCTTCGGGGAGTACCCGCTCTACTACACGGGCGTTGGAAAGCAGCCGTTCCTCAAGGTCACGGCGATCACGATGCGTCGCAATCCCATCTATCTGGACCTGTTCAATGCAAGTCCCGAGCACCTGTCGCTGGGTGGTCTGGCCCGCACGGGCTTCGTTCTTAGCCGGTGCCGAGACGTGCTGCAGAACGTCACCAACGTGCATCTGCCAATTTCAGCGTGCGC
The DNA here is from genome assembly GCA_034665665.1 of Acidobacteriota bacterium. Classification (GTDB taxonomy): domain Bacteria; phylum Acidobacteriota; class Thermoanaerobaculia; order Gp7-AA8; family Gp7-AA8; genus DASWOB01. Next base: position 1,696 of record JAXDJK010000365.1, on the reverse strand, counting down.
CCGGATGCACGCCTACATCTCGATTAACAAGCGCAGCGATGGCGAACCGCATCTGGCCGCTTTCAATCTCCTCGCCTACAACCCAGCCACAAAGCACGTGTTTGTTGTCGATGACGACATCGATGTCACCAACGAATCCGAGGTCATGTGGGCTCTGTCGACCCGTTTCCAGGCCGATAAGGACCTGGTCATCATCAACAACTCCATTGGTGGCTGGCTCAATCCTCCGACGTACTCATACCGCCGTGACGAAAAGGGCACCCTGGAGACGAAGCTCATTTTCGACTGCACGAAGCCTCTGAGTGCCGAGTTCCCGACGCCAACCAGCGTTCCGGCTGATGTCAAGGAACGGATGCACCCCGCCGACTACGTGAACAAGCTCACTGACTCGGCGATCAGCTACCTGACGGGCAGTTGACGTTGGCTCCCGACATCGACGCCGACAACGACGGGGCGGCCGGCGGCGTTCCACAGTGGCGCGACATGCGTGAATGGCTGGAGATGGTTGATTCCATCGGCCAGCTGGCGCATATCAAGGACGCGACCTCCCAGGAAGACATCGGCGCGATCACCGAGATGTTCGACCACCATGACGGCAGCCCCGCGGGCTTGTTCGATGAGATTCCGGGGTTCGAGCGTGGATACCGCGTCTTGTCCAACAGCATGGGGACCCAGGAACGCCAGGCCATAACTCTGGGCCTCGATCCAAGGACGATCACGCACGGCGGCTTGTTGTCCTACTGGCGAGCTCTCATGAAGGATTTCACGCCGATCCCACCGAGGGTCGTTGAGAACGGCGCCATCCTGCAGAACATCATTCGCGGCGCCGATGTGGATCTGAGCAAGTTTCCGGCTCCGATCTGGCACCCCGGAGACGGGGGGCCCTACATCGGCACGGCCAGCGTCAACATCGTCCGGGATCCAGACACGGGCGCCATCAACGCAGGCACGTACCGCAACCAGGTGTTCGATCGCAATGGTGTCGGTATCCGGGTGGCCCCGCCCCACCACGGCGGGATCATCAAGGAAAAGTACATGGCGCGAGGCGAGCCGTGCCCGATCGTGATCGTGGCCGGCGCAGACCCACTGATGTTCATGGCGTCATGCGTGGAAGGGATCGCGTTCGGTCAAAGCGAATTGGCGTGGGCCGGTGGCGTGCGCGGCGAAGGGCTCGAGGTCATTGAAGGTGAGGTGACCGGCCTCCCGATTCCCGCGAATGCCGAGATCGCGTTGGAAGGGTTCATCACCACGGATGAGTTCCACAAGGAAGGACCGTACGGTGAATGGACCGGCTACTACCAGGTAGGTTACGAGCGCGAACGCGTGGCCCGTATTGAAAGGGTGTACCACCGGGACGATCCGATCATCCTTGGTTGCCCGCAGGGTAAGCCGCCACACGAGGACAATCGCTTTCTCGCCTATCTGCGCTCGGGCATGATCTGGGATCAGCTCGAAGGCGCTGGTGTTCCCGGCGTCACCGGAGTCTGGTCGCCGCCAGAGGGTGCCAACAGGCTGATGACCGTTGTTTCGATCGACCAGCAGTACCCAGGTCACGGCAAGCAGGCGGGGCTTATCGCATCGCAGTGCGCTGCCGCCCTAGAGATGAACCGGCTCACGGTTGTCGTAGACAGCCATGTTGATGTCACAAATCTCCAGGACGTGGTGTGGGCGATGCTGGCACGTTCCGATGCAGCCC
>JAXDJK010000364.1:0-5438 GCA_034665665.1 Acidobacteriota bacterium | reverse complement strand
CTCGACTCACGCTCGGGATGACACGCTGGCTGCGACCATTACGTCGCAGCCGGCCGGAACGTCGCTACGGGAACTTCGGCTCCAGCCCCAGCTCGCGCAGCACATTGTGCGCGCCGTCGACGGCGTCCATCACCCAGAGGATGTAGCGCGAGTCGACGCTGATGGAGCGGGTGATGTCGCCCTCGACCATGTAGTCGGAGCCGACGCCTTCCCAGTTGGAGTCGAAGGCCAGGCCGCAGACTTCACCGTACGCGTTGAGGGTCGAGGAGCCGGAGCTGCCGTTGGTGACGACGTTCGTGGAGATGAAGGCCACCGGCAGCGTGCCGAGATCGGGATCGGCGTAGGAGCCGAAATCCTTCGCGGCCGCCAGGGCGAGGAGCTTCTCGGGGCTATTGAACGGCTCGACGCCGGTGTTCTTCTCCACGACGCCACGGATGTCGGTCTGCGGCGCGTAGGTGACGGCGTTGCGCGGTGTGTAGCCGCGCACCTGACCGAAGCCGACGCGCAGCGTGGAGTTGGCGTCGGGATAGAGTCGGCCGCCGCGTGCGGTGCGCAGTGCATCGAGGATGACCGGGCGCAGACGCGACATCGCGCCTTCATACGACAGGTCCGCCATCTCGAGCTGCTCGGCGTACGGACGGAGCGATGCGGCGAAGGCGATCATGGAATCGTTGCGCGCCATGAGCTGCGCGGTCGATTCCTCGAACATCTTCGCTTCGACGTCGGCGTTGCCGATGCTGGTCGCGCCGTAGAGACGATCCAGCAGCGCGTCGACCTGCGCGTCTGCGCCAGTTTTCCCGGTGGCCGCGAGCGCGTCATCGACCGGCTTGATGCGCTGGTCGGCCGGGAGCTTGGTCGCTTCGATGAGGAAGAGCCGCAGGCCGGCGCGATCGCTGGCCGGGTCCATCGAACGACGGTTGCGGGTGATGCTGGACTGCAGGCGGCGGCGCTGGCGCTCGGTGTAGTTCTCGGAACGATCCAGCTCGGCCTTCGGACGCTCGACCGACAGGCGGTAGAAGTTGTTGGCCTGCGAGAGCATCGGCGACGAGATGTACAGCCAGCTGAAGAGGGTGTCGCGCTCGCGCGTGCGGATCTTCTGCGCGAAGAGGCGCTGCACTTCACTGACAGCCGCGTCGTACGCGGCGGCCTGCTTCGCGTCGAGCGCGCCGCGGATGCCGGCTTCCTGCTGCCGCTTCGCTTCCAGGAAGTTGCCGCGGCGGAATGCTTCGAGCGTACCGATGTGCTTCTTCTGGTAGTTCTCGAGGCCGGAGATGCGCGCGGCGTTCTTCAGGGCAATGTCGCGGTTCTCCTCGCTGCGCTTGCGCAGGAGGTCCATCAGCATCGTGCGGTAGCGCACGGAGGTGGGGAGCTCGAAGTTCTGCGCGTTCTCGACCTCGGCCGCGGTGACGTGGCGCGAGGTGGTGCCGGGGAAGCCGGCGATGAGGATCAGGTCGCCCTCGTCGAGGTCGCGCGTGGAGATCTTGAGGTGATGCTTCGGCTGGTACGGCACGTTGTTGACGGAGTAATCGGCCGGCTTGCCGTCCGGGCCGACGTAGGCGCGGTAGAAACCGAAGTCGCCGGTGTGGCGCGGCCACATCCAGTTGTCGGTCTCGTCGCCGTAGTTGCCCACGCCGAGGGCCGGGGCGTAGACCAGGCGGACGTCGCGGATCTCCATCTGCGTGATCTTCAGGTACTGCGCGCCTTCGAAGAACGACGCCACCTGGCAACGCAGGCTGCCCGGCTTCTGGCACTCCTCGATCATGGCCCGGCGGCGTTTGCCGATGAGGCGCGTCCGATCGGCGTCGGTGACGTCCTTCGGGAAGGTACCGAGGATCTGCTTGGTGACGTCCTCGATCGAGAGCGTCACGTAGACGCGCGAATCGGGCGAGGCGGGGATCTCTTCCTTCAGCGAATGCGCGAGGAAGCCTTTGGTGAGGATGTCGTTCTCGGGCGTGGCGGCGTACTGCAGCGACCCGGCCACGCAGTGATGGTTGGTCACCACCAAACCATTCGGCGAGACGAACGTGCCGCTGCAGCCGCTGAGCTGCACAATGGCACCCATCGGAAAACCGGTCAGGTCGGCGAACTGGTTCGCATCGATCTTCAGGCCGAGCTTCTCCAGCTCGGGCTTGAGCGACGGCACCTGCTGCGGCATCCACATGCCGTCATCCGCGACGGCCGGTACGGCGAGCGCCAGCGCCATGGCGGCAGCGGCGAAAAGTTTACGGAAGGTCATGCGAGAGGTTCTCTCCTTTGCTGCCGCATGAGAACACGGGGGATGCGTGGTGTCATCCTGTCCGTCCCGAGCGCGCGCGGCCGAGACGGCCGCGGGCCCTGCGGACGAGACGTCCGCGCTCCGGGCGATCTCTTCGCACGAAAAGCGTGAAAGGTCTACGCGAAGCGTTTGGACTGCGGTGGCCGGGCTTCATCAGCCACCGCTTTTGTACAGCCAGGAGCAGTGCCCGTGGCATCACGCAACAGCTTGCCGCAGGATGCGGGCAGCGCCTGTGGCTGTACGAAAGCGGTGGCTGATGAAGCCCGGCCACCGCAGTCCAAACGCTTCGCGTAAAACTTTCACGCTTTAAGCAAAAGGCGGCCTTGCGGCCGCCTTTTTACATCGAGGACATGGCGTTGAGGAACTCGCCGTTGGACCTGGTCTTGTCGAGCTTTTCGACGAGGAGCTCCATCGATTCGACGGTCGACAGCGGGGAGAAGACCTTGCGCAGGACCCAGATGCGATTGAGCTCGTTCTTTTCGAGGAGGAGCTCTTCTTTGCGGGTGCCGCTGCGGTTGATGTCGATGGCGGGGAAGACGCGCTTGTCGGAGAGCTTGCGGTCGAGGTGCACTTCCATGTTGCCGGTGCCCTTGAACTCTTCGAAGATGACGTCGTCCATGCGCGAGCCGGTGTCGATGAGGGCCGTGGCGATGATGGTCAGCGAGCCGCCTTCTTCGACGTTACGCGCGGAGCCGAAGAAGCGCTTGGGGCGCTGCAGGGCGTTCGAGTCGACGCCGCCGGAGAGGACCTTGCCGGACGGCGGAACGACCGTGTTGTAGGCGCGCGCCAGACGGGTGATGGAGTCGAGGAGGATGACCACGTCGCGCTTGTGCTCGACGAGGCGCTTCGCTTTCTCGATGACCATCTCGGCGACCTGCACGTGGCGGGAGGCCGGTTCGTCGAAGGTGGAGGAGATGACCTCGCCTTTGACGCTGCGCTGCATGTCGGTGACTTCTTCCGGGCGCTCGTCGATGAGCAGGACGATCAGCGTGACTTCCGGATGATTCGTGGTGATGGAGTTGGCGATCGACTGCAGGAGCATGGTCTTGCCGGTACGGGGCGGCGCGACGATGAGGCCGCGCTGGCCTTTGCCCACGGGCGCAATCAGGTCGAGCACGCGTGAGGACATGTACTGCGGCACTTCGAGACGGATGCGGCCCTGCGGGTAGAGCGGGGTCAGGTTGTCGAAGAGGATCTTGTCGCGGGCGACGTCGGGGTGCTCGTAGTTGACCGCTTCGACCTTGATCAGGGCGAAGTAGCGCTCCCCTTCTTTCGGCGGACGGACCTGGCCGGAGACGGTGTCGCCGGTGCGCAGGTCGAAGCGGCGGATCTGCGACGGCGAGACGTAGATGTCGTCCGGACCCGGCAGGTAGTTGTATTCGGGGGCACGAAGGAATCCGAACCCGTCCGGCAGGCACTCGAGCACGCCCTCGGAGAAGATCAGACCGGACTTCTCGGTCTGGACCTGGAGGATGCCGAAGATCAGGTCCTGCTTGCGCATGCCCGAGGCGTTCTCGACGCCGAGGTCTTTGGCGAGCTTGGAGAGATCCGGCAGCTTGATCTCTTTCAGCTGGCGGATGTCGAGGAGCTGCTCGGGCTGGGCGGCGGCCACGGGTGCGGGTTCCGCAACCGGCGCGGGGTCCGGAGCTTCTTCGGGCGTTTCTTCGACAGGCGCAACCGGTGCGGCTACGGCGGCGGGCGCCTCTTCTACCGGCGCTGCGGCGGGTGCGGCGGCGGCCTTCTTGCGCGGGGCGCGCTTCGGCTTCTCCGCTTTTTCCGCTTTTTCTACCGGGGCCTCGGGCTCCAGTACCGCGGTGGCTTCGTTGTCTTCGTGTTGTGCCATGGTGGCTCCTCGCTTCACAGTCGCGCGTAGATCTCGCGGCGAATGTCGTCGATTCCTTTCTTGGTCTCTGCCGACGTCGCGATGAGATCCGCGGGGTCGACGGTCAGCTCGGTAGCAATCGATTGCCGGCTGACAGCTAGCTGGTTGGTGGAGAGTTTGTCGCTCTTGGTGAGGACGACCTTTTCGGCAATGGTGAGCGAGCGCGCCCACTGATGCATCTGCAGGTCGTGTTCCCCCGGCTCGGGCCGGCGCGCATCGAGAAGGAGAAAGATCAAGCGCAGTTCCGCGGAGCTTTCGAGATAGCCGCGAACCAGTGTGCCCCAGTCTTTCATCAGACTTTTCGACACCTTTGCGTATCCGTAACCGGGGAGGTCGACGAGGTAGAACTTGTCGTTGATGAGATAGAACTGCACGGCCTGGGTCTTACCCGGTGTCTGACTGACACGGGCAATGGCCCTACGTTTCAGAACGGCGTTGATCAGGCTGGATTTGCCGACGTTGGAGCGGCCGACCATCGCGAATTGAGGCCGGCCATCACGCGGAAAATCGTCAGGCTGGTACGCCGCCCGAGAGAATTCGACTGAACGGATGTCCAAGAGTGAGTACGACGGATTGAATTGTCTTGAGGGTACGAAAGCTCTGGTGAGCGAGCTACGCAGGTACTACGTGTGAGGCGTGCTTTGGGTAACGCGGCAGATTGTGGAGATATTCGTGCGTGGTGTCAATGAAGCCAGTTGTCGGTTGGCCGTTCGGCGCTTCGCGGCCTGGCGGTTGTCGGTTGGCCTCGAACCGCCAACCGACAACTGCCAACCGACAACTAAAAACGTCAGTGCGTAACCGGAGGTTCCGGGGAGATGACCTTCTCGGGCTCCGGGAGTTTTTCCTTTGCCGCCAATGGAACAATCGTGCCATCGAGAGCGAGGAGAACCACCTCGTCCATCGACTCCACGAGGTTGAACTCCATCTTCGAGCGGACGTCCGCCGGGATCTCGTCGAGGTCACGCTCGTTCTCGGCCGGCAGGATCACCTTGGTGATGCCGGCACGGGCCGCGGCCAGGATCTTGTCCTTCACGCCGCCGACCGGGAGCACCTTGCCGCGCAGCGTGATCTCGCCCGTCATGGCCACGTCGCGATGCACCGGGATCTTCGTGACCGCCGAGAGGAGCGCCGTGGCCATGGTGATGCCGGCCGAGGGGCCGTCCTTCGGGATCGCGCCTTCCGGCACGTGGATGTGGATGTCGAGCGAGGAGTGGAAGTCGGGATCGAGGCCGAACATCTCGGCGCGCGAGCGGACGTACGAGAGCGCGGCGCGGGCCGACT
>JAXDJK010000363.1:0-8116 GCA_034665665.1 Acidobacteriota bacterium | reverse complement strand
AGCAGGCCTCTTCGTGGAGTCACACGCGAGGCCTGTGGCTGTACGAAAGCGGCGGGAAAGCGCCGCACTCCAAACGCTTCGCGTAGTCCGCCGCGCTCTGGGTCGTATTACGCCGGGACGAGCTTGGCGAATTTGGCGATGAATTTTTTGGAGCCGGCGCGCTCGAAGTAGACGGTGAGCTTGGCGTCGGGGCCGCTGCCTTCCATGGTCAGGATGGTGCCGACGCCGAACTGGTCGTGGCGGACGCGCTGACCGCGCTTGAGCTCTCCTCCAGCGGCCGCGACGGGCTGCTGTTTGGCAGCGTGAATGGCGTTGGGATCGAATTCGACGGGGGCGTTCTGGAAGAAGGAGAGGACGCCGTTGACGGACTCGTTCTTCGGAGCGACGGGGCGCGGCGGTGCCTGGGGACGGGGCGCGGGCGGGCGGCCGGGGGCGGAGGACCGGGAGCCGTAGGACGATTTTGACGATCCGTACGAGGAGCCGTACGACGAGCCGCCACCGCCACCGAAGCGGTTGTTGCCCTGCGCGGGACGGTCGCGCCAGGAAGGTTCTTGCGAGGTGTAGCGGTAGGAGCTGGCCAGGCGCACTTCTTCTTTGACGTTCTCGGGGATCTCGCCGAGGAAGGGGGAGGGGCCCTGCTCGCGAAACTTGCCGTGGAGGCGGCGCTCGAGGGCGTGCAGGCAATACAGCTGCTCGCGGGCGCGGGTCATCCCGACGTAGCAGAGGCGGCGCTCTTCCTCGAGGTCTTCATTGTGCTCGAGGGAGTTGGCGTGCGGGAGGACGCCTTCTTCCATGCCCACCAGGAAGATGACCTTGAACTCGAGACCTTTGGCGGAGTGCAGGGTCATCAGGGTCACGCCCTTCTGCGACTCGTAGCGGTCGAGGTCGGACATGAGGGTCAGGGAGTCGAGGTAGTCGGCCAGGACGGAGTTGGGGTTGTTCTCCCAGTACTCGCGGGCGGAGTTGAGGAGCTCATCGAGGTTCTCGAGGCGCGATTCGTCCTGGAGGTCGCGCGATTCCTGGAGCATGCGGCGGTAGCCGGTGCGCAGGAACAGGTAATCGATGAACTCGGGGATTGGTTGCGTGGAGGCCATGGCGAGGTCGTGCACGATCTCGCGGAACTCCTTGACGGCCTTCGCGGCGCGCGGCGGGAGAAAATCGAGCTCGCCCTCGAGGACGGTCCAGAGGGAGACGTTCCGTTCGGTCGCTTTCTCGGTCAGGGTCTTGACCGTGGTGTCGCCGATGCCGCGTGAGGGGACATTGATGACCCGCTCGACGGAGGGTGTGTCGTGGGGGCGGATGGCCACGCGGACGAAGGAGAGGATGTCCTTGATCTCGGCGCGCTCGTAGAACTTGACGCCGCCGACGACGACGTACGGGACGTTGACGCGCAGGAGCTCTTCTTCAAACGGCCGGGACTGGGCGTTGGTACGGAAGAGGATGGCGAAGTCGGTGAGCTTGAAGCGGGCCCGGAAGCCGGTGATCTTCTCGATGACGAACTGCGCTTCCTCACGCTCGTTGCTGCAGGTGACGATGCGCACCGGCTCGCCGCTGCCGCCTTCGGTGAAGAGCTTCTTGCCCTTGCGGGCCACGTTGTTGGAGACGACGCCGGTGGCGGCGTCGAGGATGTTGCCGGTGGAGCGGTAGTTCTGTTCGAGCTTGATGATGCGGGCGCCTTCGAAGTCGCGCTCGAAGTTGAGGATGTTGTTGATGTCGGCGCCGCGGAAGCGGTAGATGGACTGGTCTTCGTCACCGACGGCGACGATGTTGCCGTGCTTGCCGGCCAGGAGCTTGACCAGGACGTACTGGGCGCGGTTGGTGTCCTGGTATTCGTCGATGAGCAGGTGCTGGAAGCGCTCGTGGAGCTCGTCGCGAACGTCTTCGTGCTTCTCGAGGAGCTGCACGTAGTTGCCGATCAGGTCATCGAAATCCATGGCGTCGAACTCCCGCAGGCGCTTCTGGTATATGCGGTAGATCTCGGCGACGCGGGCACCGAAGAAGTCGAGGTTGGTCTTCTCATACTGGACGGGGTCGATCAGCTCGTTCTTGGCGTGGGAGATGCGCGTGAGCACGGAACGCGGCGGAAAGGCTTCGTCGTTGACGTTCAGCTCGCGCATGCAGCGCTTGATGAGGGTGAGCTGGTCGGCGGTGTCGTAGACGGCGAAGCTCTTGGTGAAGCCGAGGCGGTCGGCGTAACGGCGGAGCATCCGCAGGGAGGTGGAGTGGAAGGTGCCGACCCAGGGGCGGTAGCCGCCGGTATTGGGCACGAGCAGCTCGACGCGGTGGAGCATCTCGGCGGCCGCTTTGTTGGTGAAGGTGACGGCCAGGATCTTGGACGGGTGGACGCCGCGGCCGATCAGGTGGGCGATACGGTAGGTGATGACGCGGGTCTTGCCGGAGCCGGCGCCGGCCAGGACGAGCAGCGGACCGTCGCCGTAGACGACGGCTTCCCGCTGCTGGGGATTGAGGCTGGAGAGATCGAGCATGAGCGGCGGCATCTTAGTGATTCCTGGAACGAACCGGGAGGCTGTAATGTTCTCGGCGCAGGATTCGGTTACACTTTTCAACCGTTTCGGTCGCTACGCCTTGGAGGCATTCAATGTTCGGATCGTTTGGTGTCATGGAGCTCGTCCTCATCCTGCTCATCGTCGTGGTGATTTTCGGCGCGAGCAAGCTGCCGCAGCTCGGTAAGGGGCTGGGAGAGGGCATCTCGAACTTCCGTGACGGTCTGAACCGCGGGAAGGACGACCCGAAGGCCCTCCCGAAGGCCGACGACAAGGCGTAACGTTCCCGGCGTGACGGGCTTCCGCTGGGTCATCACCGGCGCCGGCGGGATGGTCGGCACGGATCTCCGCAACGAGCTGCTCTCCCGTGGAGAGGAGGTCGTGGCGCTGTCGCGTCAGGATCTGGACGTGACGGATGCGCGGACGATTCGCGCGGCGGTGGCCGAGCACCGGCCGTCGGTGATCCTCAACTGCGCGGCCTACACGAAGGTCGATCTGGCCGAGCAGGAGGAGAGCCTCGCCAACGCGATCAACGGCTCCTCCGTGGAGCTCCTCGGCGAGGCGGCAAACGAGGCCGATGCGCTGCTGGTGCACCTCTCGACCGATTTCACCTTCGACGGTACGAAGCGGACGCCGTACGAGGTCAACGATCCGACCGGCCCGGTGTCGGCGTACGGGCGCTCGAAGCTGCTGGGCGAGCTGGCGGCGACGCATGCGCGCAAGCACGTGATCGTGCGCACGTCGTGGCTCTTCGGCGTGCACGGGCCGAATTTCGTGGAGGCGATCCGCAATCAGATCCGTAAGGGGACGAATCCGCTGCGGGTGGTGAGCGATCAGCGCGGGCGGCCGACGTATACGCCGCACCTGGCGAATGCGATCCTGCGTTTGGCGCACGTGGCCATGGATGACGCGGACGCCCGCGGGATGTATCACTACGCGGATGAGGGCGAGTGCTCGTGGTTCGAGTTTGCGCGGGCGATCGTGGAGGAGAGCGGCTTTACCACGGAGGTGCTCCCGGTCTCGACGGAGGAGTTCCCGCGTCCAGCGAAGCGGCCGGCGTATTCGGTGCTGTCGACGGAGCGCTACGAGCGGGTCACCGGTGTTCGTCCGGAGTCGTGGCGCGAGGGTCTTCGCGAATATCTGCGATTGCGTGCATGAGGAACTCGACGTTTCCCTCGGCACCTTTGATGGGGCTCTCGAGCACGTTTTTGACGTCGAAGCCGTGCTCGCGCGCGAACTGCACGACGGAGTGGACGGCTTCCTGACGTTTGGCGACGTCGCGGACGATCCCGCCCTTCCCCACCTCGTGCTTACCGACTTCGAATTGCGGCTTGATGAGCGCCACGAGCTGGCCGCGCAGAAAGCCCGCCACGGCGGGGAGGATCAGCTTGAGGGAGATGAAGGAGACGTCGATGGAGACGAAGTCGATCGGCTCGTCGAAGTTTTCGGGCTGCAGGTACCGCGCGTTGACACGCTCGCGGTTGACGACGCGGGGATCGTTGACGAGCGAGACATCCAGCTGGCCATGGCCGACATCGATGGCGTAGACCTTCCGCGCCCCTTTCTGCAGGAGGACGTCCGTGAAGCCGCCGGTGGAGGCGCCGATGTCGACGCAGGTCTTGCCGGCCACATCGAGGGCGAGCTGGTCGACGGCGTGAGCAAGCTTCATCCCGCCCCGTCCGACCCAGGGGTGCTCGAGGGCTTCGATGCGCAGCTCGTCGTCTTCAGCGACAGGGGCTCCGGCTTTATCGACGTGGAGGCTGTTGACGAGGATGCGCCGGGCCATGATCAGCGACTGCGCCTTGGCGCGGCTGTCGACGAGGCCGCGCTCGACGAGGGCGACGTCGAGACGCTGCTTTTTCATGGCGCGTCGCTGACGACCTGAAAGCCTTCCTGGCGGAAGTGGTGGTCGTTGGTGAGGACGTGGGTTATGCCGTGCGTCTGCGCGATCGTCATGGAGATGCAGTCGACCAACGAGTAACCCTTGTCCTGACGCCGCTCGTATAACGAAAGAGCGGCTAGAAAAATGGCCCGGTCGGCCGGGAACACCGTCACCGACGGATCCGCGAGCTGGGCTCGAACGTACGCGGCAGCAGCGTGGCGCAGCGTCGGCCCGGCTTCCGCGAAGAACGTCAGCACCTCGGTCAGGACGGCGTCGTGCGTGACGACGTGCGCCCGCGGATATGCGCCACGAAGGCGGAGCGCGCCGCGATGGCCGGCGTCGCGCCGGTTCAGCAGCGCGATGAAATACCAGGCGTCGGCGAACAGCAGTGTCATCAACGGCTATTTGCGCGGCGGTAGACCACGTCGTCCACGTCCGATGAGGACGGAAGCTGCGCAAGCTCGGCGTCCGTGACATCTTTCGTCAGTTCCACGGCAAGATTGCTCATCCGCTCGAGCACGTCGCCGTCGCCACCGCCGATCCGGGCCGGCAGCACCTCCCGCACCCGTTTGGCAATCCCTTCCGCGTGCAGGTCGTACTGCGCGCGGAGCACGTCCTGCGCTCCGTGGTGGACGTACTCGTCAGGGATGCCGATGCGGTGAAAGTGGACGTCCTGGATGCCGAGCTGCTCGCAACGCTCCATCACGGCCGCGCCGAAGCCGCCCGCGAGGGAACCTTCTTCGACGGTAATGATGTACGAATTCGGCTTGCAATACTTCACAATCAATTCGTCATCCAAAGGCTTGATGAAACGTGCATTGATTACTGCAACGTTAATGTCTTCCTTCGCAAGCATCTCGGCAGCCTGCACGGCCGGCCAGACTTCGGTACCAATCGCGAAGATCGTGGCCGCGTCGCCTTCACGCATCACTTCGCCCTTGCCGACCGGGAGCGACTGCAACTCGGCGTCGAGTTGCACGCCCACGCCGTTGCCGCGCGGGTAGCGCAGCGAGGTGGGGTGGCCGGTCTCGAACGCGGTCTTGACCATGTGCCGCAGCTCGTTCTCATCCTTCGGGGCCATGCAGATCATGTTCGGGAAGACCCGCAGGTACGCCATGTCGTAGATGCCGTGGTGCGTCGGGCCGTCGGCGCCGGCGATGCCGCCGCGATCGAGGGCGAAGACTACCGGCAGATCCATGATGGCCACGTCGTGGAACACCTGGTCGAAGGCACGCTGGAGGAAGGTCGAGTACACCGCCACGACCGGCTTCATGCCCTGCGTGGCCATGCCGCCGCTGAACGTGACCGCGTGCTCTTCGGCGATGCCGACGTCGAACATCCGGCCCGGCAGTGCCTTGTCGAACTTGTCGAGGCCCGTGCCTTCCGGCATCGCGGCGGTGACGGCCACGATCTTCGGGTCCTTCTTCGCCAGCTCGATCAGCGCGTCGGCGAAGACGGCCGTGTACGTCGGCGGCGGTTGCGGCTTGGTGGACTTGGGAGACTCGCCGGAGAGGACGTCGAACGGGCTGACGCCGTGCGACCAGATCGGCTTCTTCTCCGCGGGTGAATAGCCCTTGCCCTTCTTGGTAATGACGTGGATCAGCAGCGGACCATCGTAGTCTTTGTACTCTTCGAAGAGGTCGAGGAGCAGCTCGAGGTTGTGGCCGTCGTACGGCCCGAGGTACTTGAAGCCGAGCTCCTCGAACAGCGTCCCGGGCACGACCATGTGCTTGAAGACCTGCTCCATGTCGCTGGCCAGGCCGTGCAGCTTGCCGCCGACGAGGGGGATACGATCCATCACGCCTTTGGCCAGCTCCTTCAGGCCGTTGTAGCGCTGGCCCTTGATGATCTGGTTGAGGTAGCCGGAGATCGCGCCGACGTTCGTCGAGATCGACATGTCGTTGTCGTTCAGGACGATCATCAGGCGGCTCTTGAGGTGGCCGGCCTGGTTCAGGCCCTCCAAGGCCATGCCGCCGGAGAGCGCGCCGTCGCCGATGATGGCCACCGCGCGGTAGTTCTCCTTGCGGAAGTCGCGGGCGATGGCGATGCCGAGCGCCGCGGAGATGGAGGTCGAGGCGTGGCCGGCGTTGAAGACGTCGTACTCCGACTCTTCGCGCTTGCAGAAGCCGGAGATGCCGTTGTGCTGGCGGATGGTCGGGAAGGTCTCGCGGCGGCCGGTGATGAGCTTGTGCGGATAGCTCTGGTGGCCGGTGTCGAAGACGATCTGGTCGCGCGGGGTGTCGAAAATGTAGTGCAGCGCGAGCGTGAGCTCGACGATGCCGAGGTTGCCGCCGAAATGGCCACCGACGCGGGAGACCACGTCGATGATGGTGTCGCGGATTTCCTGCGCCACCTGGGGGAGCTGCTTGCGATCGAGTTTGCGCAGGTCGCGCGGGGTGTCGATCGAGTCGAGTAATCGAGCCATTTCGTTTCGGTCCCGTCCCGCCCTAAGAGCGGCGTTCCACGATGTAACGTGCGATCGGGGCGAGGTAATTCACAGGACCGGCGATGATAGCAGCGTTCTCCAGTGCGTTTTCGAGTAGCCGCCCCGCCTCGGCGCGTGCCGCTTCGAGGCCAAGCAGCGCCGGAAACGTCAGTTTTCCCTGCGCCAGGTCCTTGCCGGCGGTCTTTCCCAGGACGGCCGAGGACTCCTCCACGTCGAGGATGTCGTCGACGATCTGGAAGGCCAGACCGAGCGCGTCGCCGTAGCCGCCGAGCGCGGCGAGCTGCTCCTGCGACGCGCCGCCGAGGAGGCCGCCGAGAAGTACGGAGACGGTCAACAGCTTGCCGGTCTTGTTGCGGTGGATGAATTCGAGGTCGCGCAGCAGGGCGGAGGGGTCGGTGGTCGTCGCTTCGTGGGAGCGCTCGGCCACGATGTCGGCCACCTGACCGCCGATCATGCCGGTGGAGTCGACGGCGGTAGCGACTTCCGCGACGGCGCGGAGCTGCCGGGCGGGCTCGAGGCCGGCGATGGGCCGGGCCAGCCAGGAGAAGGCTTCGGTGAGCAGGGCGTCACCGGTCAGGATGGCCATGGCCTCGCCGAAGACGATGTGCGTGGTCTTGCGGCCGCGGCGCAGGTCGTCGTCATCGAGGGCGGGCAGGTCGTCGTGGACCAGCGAGTAGGTGTGGATGAGCTCCAGCGCGCAGAGCGGGACGAGCAGCGGCTCGATGACGGCGCCGCAGGTCTCGGCCGCGGCAATGGCCAGAATCGGACGGATCCGCTTTCCGCCGCCGAGCACCGCGTAGCGCATCGCTTCATGGATGACGGGCGGCAGGGTGGTGGCCGGCGGAAGGGCCGCATCGAGCGTGCGGTCGATCAGCGCGCGCCGGGACTGGAGGTAGGTCTCGAGGTCGAGCGGGGCCTGGTCCGACAACTACTCTTCGTCCTCCGCCTCGCCGGGCTGCTCGTCGTCTTCGAAGGGCTGCGTGACCGGCTGGCCTTTGGCGTCAGCGAGGATCAGCTCGATCTTCTTTTCGACTTCCTCGAGCCGCTGATGGCAGAAGCGGGAGAGTTTGATGCCCTGCTCGAAGAGCTGGAGAGATTCATCCAGCGGCAGCTCCTCGGCTTCGAGCCGCTGCACGATTTTTTCGAGGTCGCCGAAGGCCTTCTCGAATTCGTTGGACTTGGAGCGGGCGGCCATTGGTCGCGCTTTATAGCATGGGGAGGAGTTGGCATCCCCTCGCTCGACGCATTCCAAGGACCAGAGCTCTGCATTGTCATCCCGAGCGT
>JAXDJK010000362.1:0-4159 GCA_034665665.1 Acidobacteriota bacterium | reverse complement strand
CCCACTCCAAACGCTCCGCGTAGATCCTCCGCGCTTTTGGACAATCTTTGCAGCGAATACGGGCATCGTCTTTGATGAGCCTCACCGCGTGAACGAGCTGTCCTGGACGATGCCGCTGGCCGCCGCGACGGTCGGTGCGCTGCATACGCTCGCGCCCGATCACTGGATGCCGTTCGCCGCGCTCGCTCGCGCCCGCGGATGGAGCACGGCGCGGGCGCTGCGGACGACCATCCTCTGCGGCATCGGCCACGTCACGGTCTCGGCGCTCCTCGGCATCGCCGCGCTCTCCGCCGGCCTCGGCGTGGCCAAACTCATCGGCGGCCGCCTGGCCAGCCTCGCTCCCGCGCTCTTGATGCTCTTCGGCACCGTCTACATGCTCTGGGGTCTGCGCCCGCACCGCCATCGCCACGAGAAGCACGGCCCCACCGAGTGGTCGCTCTTCGCCCTATTCTCCTCCGACCCCTGCGTGGCCCTGATCCCGCTGATCATCGCCTCCGCCGGCGGCGGCTGGAAAGCCGTCACCGCCACCATCCTGGCGTACGAGATTGGCACCATCGCCTCCATGTCCATCCTGGTCATGACCGCCCACGCCGGCGCCC
Organism: Acidobacteriota bacterium; assembly: GCA_034665665.1. Taxonomy (GTDB): domain Bacteria; phylum Acidobacteriota; class Thermoanaerobaculia; order Gp7-AA8; family Gp7-AA8; genus DASWOB01. The sequence continues at coordinate 3,560 of JAXDJK010000362.1, read as the reverse complement.
GCGCCATTCGCGGCCACTTCTTCGACCACTACGGCGATGCCCTCGCCGGCGCGCTGATCCTGATCGTCGGCACCGCGGTGCTGGTGCTGGGGATTTAAGCCGAGGCGGCTACCAGGGAGTTTCGGTCAGCCATCCGACGACGAGATGGGCGAAGTCGCCGAAGGTGAGCTCCCGATGGTCGAGCTTCAAATCACGCGCTTGTTGAGGTAGCTGGGCCCGAAAGGCTTCGAAGCGATCGAAGATCACCTTGCCACCAGGAACGAGAATGCCCGTTCGGTGACTGCTCAGCCAATCCCGAACAGCGCGAATCGCGGTTCGAGGATCATCGCCATGCGCTCGGATGTCCTGACCGGAAATGTCCGAACAGAAATTGCGATAGCGGTACCTGTCGCGATCGAGGACCAGGCATCTCTTCTGCCGATCCCGCTCAGAACCGTACCTCTTCGCGCCGAGGAAGAAGCCCAGCTCGAGCGGCATGTTGAAGCGCGCCAGTTTCGTGTTTCGATCGAGCCCCGCGCGAGAGATGTCGTGGATCCCGAACTTCGACTGCTCGATGATGTCCAGGATCTTCTCGACTCGTGCCTGGCCGCTATCCTCGACAGCGAGCGCCGAGCGGGCGACGAAACCGCAGTCGTAAACTGCGAACACGATCGCGTGAGAGAGGGGTAGGTATTTCCTGTCGAACGGAACGTTGATGAAGACGCTGTCTTCGTACGCCGGCATGAATCTCAGCGTTTCGGGGCACGCGCCTGTTTCAGCACGGCTTCTCGCGACATGCCGCGTCCGGCGACGACCAATCTGCCCGTGCGGCGATCCCGATAGACGACGCGGGCAGCAGCCTTTGCGGCCGCGGGCGTGACGTGACTGTCCCCCGCTGCAGGCTTGATCGTGCGCTTCATCATCGCTGGCAATTTTAACACTCTGTGAAGCAGCGGCGTACCGCCGCGTAGGTGAATTGCTGACACGTCTCTCAGCAATTCGTCCATTGGAAAACGGGGGATCACCGATTCGCGTGGACGCGCGGACAGGAGATGATTCTGTTTCAGTCTCCCTCCCCAATATCCAGCGACCGGCAGGGCGTTTCGTCTGCCGATCAACACGCGCATCCGGCGCTCCGGGTGACGTCCCCGGCCGATTTACGTCGCGAGTCATCGAAGGGTCTCCACACATGAAACGACTTCTGGTCGCAGCGCTCCTCCTGCTCCCGTTCGCGGGCTTCACCAACGCGCAGTCCAGCGCGCAACCGACCAAACCGGCGAAGCAGGTGCGAGCCGCAAAGAAGAAGGCGCCGACCGTGAAACCGGCCGCCAAGCCGGCAGCCGACCCCTCGAGCCGCCTTTCCGAGCGTGCGCGGGAAGCTCTGGCGCGGAAAGCCAAGACCGGCTGGAAGTCTCGATCCGCCATCGTGCCCGACGCGGTTCCGTACGCCGGTGCACCCGTCAACCTCACCCCCGTGGAGCCCGTCAGCATCGACTCCCTCCGCAAGGTGCTTCCCGTCCCGCCGCCGATCCGCGGCGATGACGACGATGACGACGGCGAAGGCCATGTCGAGCCGGTCCGTCCGGTTCCCCCCAGCGCATCCGGCGGCCCGAACGGCCCCATCCAGCTCACTCCCGGCGCGGAGAGCTCCGCCCCCACCGCCGCCGGTGTCAGCTTCGACGGCGTTGGTGTCGGCCTCGGCGGCTTCAGCCCGGCCAGCAATCCTCCCGACGTCAACGGCCGGGTCGGCGCCACCCAATACGTCCAGTGGAACAACACCAGCTTCGCCGTCTTCAGCAAGGCCGGCGCGCTGCTCTACGGCCCCGTGGCCGGCAACACCCTCTTCCAGGCCCTCGGCGGCGCCTGCGCCACCCACAACGACGGCGACCCCGTGGTCACCTACGACATCCTGGCCGGCCGCTGGGTACTCTCGCAGTTCGTCGTCGAAGCCACCCCCAACGCCTCCCACCAGTGCTTCGCCGTCTCCGCCACCAGCGACGCCCTCGGCGCCTACTACCTATACGACTTCATCACCGATCCGGTGAACTTCGTCGATTACCCGCACGTCGGCGTCTGGTCCGACGGCTACTACATGACCACCCACGTCTTCAACGCCGCCGGCACCGCCCAGGTCGCGGCCCGCGTGCACGTTTTCGAGCGCGACAAGATGATCCTCGGCCTGCCGGCGCGGCAGGTCCAGAAAGACCTCAGGAAGGACGGCAGCGCCTTCCAGTACGGATTCCTGCCGGCCGATCTCGACAGCCTCACGCCGCCTCCCGCCGGTGAGGCATCCTTCCTCCTCGGGCCCAACGGCCAGTTCACCAACCGCACGGACAGCACCCGCGTGGCCGTGACCTGGGGCGTCACACCGGCCATTACTCTCACCGAGGCGACCATTACTACGGTGGGCATCGTCTCGCCGGCGTGCGTGAGCAACACCGCCGCCCAGGACAACCGCGACTGCGTGCCGCAGCCGTCACCTGCCGTGGCCGCCGACTACCTCGACAACATCTCCTTCCACTTCATGTACCGGCTGGCGTACCGCAACTTCGGCGGCAGCCCGGTGCAGGAATCGCTCGTCGTCAGCGCGCCTACCGCCGGCAGCGCCAGCACCCCGGGTCACGGCGCCATCAAATGGATCGAGTTCCGGAACGCCGGCAACTCCACCGCCACCCCCACCGTCTTCCAGTCCGGCACCTTCGATCCCGACACCTCCTACCGCTGGCTGCCGTCCGCTGCCATGGACAAGGACCACAACATCGCCATCGGCTACAGCAAGTCGAGCACGGCAGTGAGGCCCGGGATCTTCATGACCGGCCGCCTCGGCACCGACACCATCAACACCATGGGTGCCGAAACGACCGTCCAGGCCGGTGTCGGCTCGCAGACCACCGGTGCCGGGAACCGCTGGGGCGACTACAGCGCCATGACCCTCGATCCGGTCGACCAGTGCACCTTCTGGTACACCAACGAGTATCTCAAGACCAACGGCGCCTTCAACTGGTCCACCCGCGTCGCCAACTACAAGTTCCCCTCGTGCACCGCCGCCGCCGCGTGGGCCACCATCTCCGGCAACATCACCTCCTGCGCCACCGGCGCGCCGCTCTCCGGCGTGGTGGTCTCGCTCAGCAACGGCTACGCGGGCGCGAGCGACGCCTCCGGCAACTACACCATCCTCGTGCCCGCCGGTACGTACAACGCCAGCGCCGCCAACACCGATCGCAACTGCACCACCGGTTCCCCGGCCACCGTATCCGTCGTCGGCACGTCCGGCGCCACCACCACCCAGAACTTCTGCATGAACGGCAACTCGAACCTGCAGACGAACGGCACGACCATCGATGACGCCACGAACGGCAACGGCAACGGCATCGTCAACCGCGATGAATGCGTCAAGCTGACGGTCCCGCTCAAGAACAACGGCTGCGCCAACGAATCCGCCATCTCGGCCGTGCTCTCCACCACCACCCCGGGCGTGACCATCACCCAGGCCAGCTCCGCCTACGCCAACCTGGCCATCGACGCGAGCGGCAACAACGCCACGCCGTATCAGTTCCAGACGTCCGCCGCGTTCGTCTGCG
>JAXDJK010000361.1:0-3925 GCA_034665665.1 Acidobacteriota bacterium | reverse complement strand
CAACCAAAGCTGTGCGGGCAGCCGCCCGCCCGCCGGAGGCCCCCCGGTCGTCGCCCGGTCTAGTCCCGCCCGAACGTCACCCGCACGTCCTTCACCACGACCTCGTCGTCCTCGGCGGGCTCGATGTAGAGGTACTGGCCGGACTTCCCTTCGCCGTCGATCGTGAACGTCTTGCCGTCGCGGGGCACGTCCAGGCTGTACGACACGATCTCGTCATCGATGCGGATGCGCAGCTTCCCGTTCGCGCGTGTGCCGACACTGTCGTGTGCGTAGAACCGGATCGAATCCACCGAGCGGTCGCGCAGCGCGATGCGGATGCGCGCGCGGCGGCCGCCGCACTCATCGCCGCCGATGCAGCCACCTTCATCGCGCAGCTCGCGGCCTCCGCGGCCGTAACCACCGCGATCATCATCGTCGTCATTCGAGCGGCGGCGCGACCCGTACAGCACCTCGATATCGCGGACCTCCACCTCGTCATCATTCGCCGTGCTGATCACCAGCCGAGAACCGCGGACATTGTCCACATCGAACTCGTGGCGCTTCCCGTCGCGCTGCACGTCCACGTACGACGCGACGGAGGTGTCGTCGATGCGCACATTCAGCTTCCCGTCCGCGCGCGTGCCGACGCTATCGTGCGCGAAAAAGCGCACGCCGAGGACCGGGGCATCTTCCAGAGCAATCGTGATCCGCGTGCCATTCTTCTTGCACTGCGAGCCACCGATACACCCGTGCTCCGGATACTGCCGCCAGCCGGCGCGGCCGCGATCGCCGCCGCGGCGTTCCGCATCGCGATTGCGCTCGCGGATGTTGCCCTCCTGCGCGAAAGCCAGCGAAGGCACGAGAACAAGGAGAAACACGAAAGGAAGAAATCGTCGCATGGTGCCGCCATTCTAGCGGCCGCGAGGGCGTGGGATGCGACGGCGCTCACACTTGCGGGGCCGTAGCCGCCAGCGGCGGTAACGGATCGGTTTCGATATGCACCCGGTTCCGGCCCGCATTCTTCGCCGCGTACAGCGCCCGGTCGGCCCGTTCCACCAGCGTGTGTGACTCCCCGCCGTCGACCACCACCGTCGACGCCACCCCGCAGCTCGCCGTCAGCGGGCCATGCGGACCGGGGATCCCCAGCGCCTCCACGCCCGCCCGGAGCCTCTCCGCCACGTGCATCGCCTCCGCACCATTGACGTGCGGCAGCACCACCGCGAACTCCTCCCCGCCGTAGCGGGCCACGATGTCCCCGCTCCCGCGGATCGTCTCGCGCAGGAAAAGGCCGACACGGCGCAGCGCCTCATCGCCCGCCTGGTGGCCGAACGTATCATTCAGCAGCTTGAAGTGATCGAGATCGAGGATCACCAGCGCGATCGCATCGTGGCGGCGGCGGGCGCGCTCCCACTCGTCCGCCAGCGCGCGATCCAACTCGCGGCGGTTCGCCACCGACGTCAGCGCATCCACCAGCGACAGCTTCTCCAGCCGCACGTTCGCCTGCGCCAGCAGCGCGTTCGCGTCCTCCAACTGCTCGTTCTTCTCCACCAGCGACGACTGCGCGAGCCGCAACTGCTCCACCGTGTGCTGCAGCGCGACCGTCTGTTCTTCCACGCGCGCCGTCAGCTGCTGTGCGCGGCGGCGCAGCGCGCGCGTGCGGAGCCGCACCACCAGCGCGATCAGCGCCGCGGCCAGGAGCAGCCAGAGCACGAGCGCGGTGCGCGTGCGATACCACGGCGGCTGAACCGTGAAGGCCCATGTCGACTCCGCGCTGACCGCCCCGCCCGCGCCGCGCGAGCGGAGGCGGAAACGGTAGCTGCCCGGGTCGAGGTTCGTGTAATCGAGGAACGCCTCGTTCGACCACTCGCTCCAGCGCGGATCGATCGGATCGAGCCGGTACTGGTAGGCCGTGCCGCCGCCGAACGACAGCGGCGCGAACTCGACGCGCAGGCGGCGGAACGCGTACGGCAGCTCCAGCGATGGGATGACGCCGGAGCCGCCGAAGAGCAGCGCGTCGCGCGAGGCGATGCGGCGGATCATCGGCGGCGGTGGTGCGGCTGCGTTGCGGACACGCTGCGGCGCGAGTCGGTACAGACCGCGATCCGAGGCGAACCACACCGTGCCGTCGTTCTCGGCGTACATCAGGTCCACGCCACCGGAGAGCGCGTTTTCGAGCGGACGCGGATCGCGCTCGTAGCGGCCGTCGGCGATGCGGCGCACGAAGCGCGGCGGCCGGCCGTCGAGCCAGAGGTTACGGTCGTGGTCTTCGTAAACGCGGGTGAATTTGCCGGCCAGGCCGGACAGCTGCGGGTCTGCGACCATCTGATCGCGCGCGTCAACCGTGTAGACGGCGTTGTTGCTGATGAGATGCGGCGCGCCGTGAATGAGCGCCACCGACACCAGCTCCTTGCCGAACTGGTGAATCGTGCCGTTGGCGTCGATGCGGCGGGCACCTCCGATGAGCGTGCCGCACCAGACCGCGCCGTCGTGCAGCACGATCTGGGTGATGGTGGTCTCCATCCCCGGCAGGATGCCCTCGTAGCGCCACGCATCACCGTCGCGCCGCAACCAGCCCAGGCCCTGCTCCGTGCCGAGCCAGATCCGGGAGCCGTCCGGCGCGGCGGCCATGGCGTACACGGTGTTGCCGTCGAAGCCGGAGAGCGCTTCGGCAGGATGGCCGTCGCGCAGCCGCCACAGGCCACTGAACGCGCCGGCGAACAGCTCGTCGCCCGTGGAGAGTAGCGACCAGATGGCCTTGCCGGTGCCCTCGACTTCGCGCGCACGGGCCATGCCGTCGTCGGTGGCACCGTCGATTACGAACAGGCCGTGCGAGGTGGCGGCGTATATGAGGCCCTTGTGGCGGACCACGTCGCGCACCGCGCCCTTCAGGGCATTGCGCGTGTCGATGAGCGTGAGCGGCGCGGCGAGGTCCACCCGCACGATCGAGCCTTCCAACGCCAGCCACAGCGAGCCGTCACGATCGACGATCCCTTTATAGATGATCGCCTCGGGCAGCCCGGTGCCCGGGCCGACGATCTGGTCGTTGCTGCCGTCGGGCCGCAGGAAGAGCACACCGAAGCGAAGGGTGACGATGGCGGTGCGGCCGTCGGGCAGGAGCCCGCCGCCCATGACGGACTTACCGCGCAGCCACTGCGAGGCCGCGCTCTCGACCGGCTGGCCGTCGCGGTTGAAGAGGCCTTTGTTGCGGACCACGACCAGCGATCCGGCCAGGAGATCGACGCGCTCGCCCGCCAGCATGGTCCGCCCGTCGAGGCTGCGCATGCCGGTCGGCCGCGCGACCCAGACGTCGCGGCCGTCGGCAAAGCAGCGCGAAGGGCCGACCTCGGTCCATTGCTGGACGATGCGCAGCGTGCTCCCGTTCCAGGCCGCGGCGGCGTGTTCGGTGATGTAGACGAAGCCGTCGCCGGTCGGGCAGACCTCCACCTGGCCAATGCTCTGGCGCAATGCGGCGGGGAGGAGGGAGGCGAGGGAGCGGAAGCGAAGCTGGCCGTGCCTGTCGCGATCGAAGACGCCAAAGTCTTCGCCCGCACCGGCCGCGATGTCGCCGCGCGCATTCGCGGCCACGCCGAACACCGCCGTCTCATGCGGCAGCGGCAGCAGGTTCCACCACGCGCCGTCATACGTCAGCACTCCCTCGGCATTGCCAAAGTACAGCACCCCGCGCGCGTCCTGCACCGCATCGAACGTCTGCCCGCCCGCGCGATGCTCCTCGCTCCAGTACGTGGTGATGAGCGGAAAGCCGCGCTCCTCGGCGGATACGCCGACGGCGAGCGCGGCAAGGACGAAGGCGAGGAGTTTGGGGATGATCGGGAAAGAGTAACGCGGGGGAGGGGAAATGGTGAATGTTGAATGGTGAATGTCGAATGTTGAATTGCCCTGCCCCCGGTCATTCAACATTGAGCATTCAACATTCACCATTCAACAT
>JAXDJK010000360.1:0-7912 GCA_034665665.1 Acidobacteriota bacterium | reverse complement strand
TCTCGTCCGCAGGGCCCGCGGGCGTCCCGCCCGCACGCGCTCGGGAGGCTGCGCGCCACCTCCGTCGCGTAAGGGGGCGTTTTTCGCGATGGGCGGGTGCGGGGCTGCGGCGATCGTCTAGAATTCGCGGCTCACGGATGCCCGACCCAGGTCTCGTCACGGAATTGTTGCGCCACTGGAGCGGGGGCGATCGCGCCGCACTCGATCAACTCCTGCCGCTCGTGCAGCAGTCGTTGCACGAGATCGCCCGTGGGCACCTTCGGCACGAGCGCGCCGATCATTCGCTCGAGCCGAGTGTGCTGGTGAACGAGCTCTATCTGAAGCTCGTGGATCAGCGGCAGGTGAGCTTTCGCGATCGCGTGCACTTTTACGGCGTGGCTGCGCAGGTGATGCGGCACGTGCTCGTCGACCACGCCCGCCGCAGGAATTCCGAGAAACGGGGCGGCGACCTGACGCGGGTCACGCTGAGCCGCTCCTTCGCCGCGCCGGGTGGTGACCGCATCGACGTGATGGTGCTGGAGGAGGCGCTGGCGCGGCTGGAGACGATCTTCCCGCAGCAGGCGCGGATCGTCGAGCTGCGCTACTTCGCCGGCATGACCATCGAAGAGACGGCGGAGGCGCTGCAGATCTCCGCTGCGACGGTGAAACGGGAGTGGAGCATGGCCCGGGCCTGGTTGCGGCGCGCGGTCTCGTCGCCGGCGCCCCGAGGACACGCGTGAGCGCAGATGCCTACTGGCAGCGCGTGCGCGCACTCTTCCACGACGCCAGCGCGCTGCCGGCGGACGAGCGGGAGACCTTCCTCAAGGACGCCTGCCCGGACGATTCGGACCTGCGGACGGAAGTGCGCTCGCTGCTCGCGGCGCACGACGACGAGGATGATTTCCTCGAGCCGCCGCCGCGCGCGGGCGGCTCGTTCGTCGAAGGCGACCTCGTGGCCGGGCGCTACACCATCCTCTGCCTGCTCGGTACGGGCGGCATGGGCGAGGTGTACCAGGCCGACGACCGGGAGCTGCAGGAAGCGGTAGCGCTGAAGATCATCCGGCCGGAGATCGCCTCGAATCCGCGCATCCTGGCGCGCTTCAAGCGCGAGATCCAGCTGGCCCGGCGAGTCACGCATCCGAACGTCTGCCGCATCTACGACGTCTCGCATCACCTCTCCCGGACCGACGCCGGCGCGGAGGAGCGCAAGATCTCGTTCGTCTCGATGGAGCTGCTGCACGGCCGCACGCTCGCCGCGCACCTGCGCGCCTCGGCACGGATGCCCACCAGCGCCGTCCTGCCGATTCTCAAGCAGCTCGCGGCCGGCCTCGACGCCGCGCATGCGGCTTCGATCGTTCATCGCGATTTCAAGAGCGCCAACGTGATGCTGGTGCCGGCCAGTGACGGCGCCACGCGTGCCGTCATCACCGACTTCGGGCTGGCCCACGAGACGGGCGTGGAGCGCGGCGCCGACGGTTCCCGGCTCACCGACAGCGGCATGCTGGTCGGCACGCCCGATTACATGGCGCCCGAGCAGCTCGAGGACGGTCCGCTCACCCCCGCCACGGATGTTTACGCCCTCGGCATCGTGCTGTTCGAGATGGTCACGGGACGGCTGCCGTTCGACGGCACGACGCCGCTGTCGATCGCGCTGAGCCGATTGCAGCAGCCGGCGCCTTCGCCGCGCCGCTGGGCACCCGATCTCGATCCGCGGTGGGAAGCGGTGATCCTGCAGTGCCTGGAGCGCGATCCGGCCATGCGCTTTGCCCACGCCGGCGATGTGGTGGCGGCGCTCGAGTCGTCGCAGCCTCTCCGCAAGCCGCGGGCGCCGCGGCGTACGTGGTGGCCGGTGGCGGTGACGGTGCTTGCCGCCGCAACCGTGGCCGTGCCTCTGATCCTGCGCGATCGCGAGCCCGGGTTCCTCGGAGTTCCTCGGAGTTCCTCGGAGTCCCTCGGGACCGGGGCCGCGACGAACCCGAGTAACTCCGAGGAACTCCGAGGAACTTCGGTCCTGACCCCGCGTCGCGCGGTGGCGGTGATCGGCTTTCGCAATCTCTCGGCACGTCCGGGCGACGCCTGGCTGGCCAATGCGTTCGCGGAGCTGCTCACGAACGAGCTCTCCGCCGCGGAAGCGCTGCGGATCATTCCGGGGGAGGACGTGGAGCGCCTTCGGTCCGACCTTTCGTTGCGCGAGGGGGAAGCGTTGCCGCGGCCGCTGCTCGACCAGGTGCGGGAGCGCCTCGGGACGGACGTCGTGGTCTCCGGCTCGTACATCACACTCGCCGCCGGCGCGCTGCGGCTCGACGTCCACCTCCAGGACACGGCCACCGGCAAGGCGCTCGGTACGCTGTCCGAGTCGGGCGCGGAAGGGGAGCTGTTTGCACTCGTGTCGCGGCTCGGTGCGCGCCTCCGCCAGAGCCTCGGCGCGGTACCGCTGACGGCCGAAGCGACGGCAGGACTGCGTGCATCGCGTCCGGTGAATGCGGATGCCGCGCGCGCCTACGTGGAAGGTTTGACCAAGCTGCGGCGCTTCGACGCGCTGGGTGCGCGCACGACGCTGGAGCGCGCGGTCGAGCTGGAGCCCGCCTACCCGATGGCGCACGCCGCGCTCGGGGAGGCGCTCTGGAATCTCGGCGCGGAAGCGCCGGCGATGGCGGAGGCCGATCGGGCCCTGTCACTGGCCACGCACCTCGATCGCGAGGAGCGGCTGAGCATCGAAGCGCGGGCGAACGTGTTTCACAAGCAGTTCGACAAGGCCATCGAGATCTACCGCTCGCTCTTCACGTTCTATCCCGACGAGCTGGCGTACGGACTGCGCCTGGCCTCGACGCAGGTCTCGGCCGGCAAGGCGATCGATGCGCTGGCCACGGTGGAGAAGCTGCGCACCTTGCCGGAGCCGCTCCGCGCCGATCCGATGATCGATCTGGTCGCGGCCGACGCCTACCATCTGAAGCACGACTCACAGAACGAGCTGAGGGTCGCCCAACGCGCCGAGGCTACGGGGGCGGCATCGAAAATCCGCAGTGTGGTGGCGCGCGCGAAGGCGAATCAGTCATACGCGCATCGGGACCTCGGGCACACCGACCAGGGTGTGACGCTGCTCGAAGACGCGGCGCGGATCTACGACGAGATCGGCGACCGTGCCGGTGCGGCACGCTGCTACTCCAACCTCGGCCTGGCGCTCTGGAATCGCGGCGATCTCGCGGCAGCCGAACCGCTGCTGGAGCGGGCCCTGGTCATCCACCGTCAGGTCGGCAGCCGCTCGTTCGAGTCGCGGACGCTCAACAATATCGGGATGATCCGGTTCTTCCGCGGCAACATCGACGGCGCCGAGAAGGTCTGGCGGGAAGCTCTGGTCGTGCAGCGGGAGTCGAATTTCCTGACCGCCATGGCGCCGACGCTCTCGAATCTCGGTGGCGCGCTGCAGCTCCGCGGCGATATGGCGGGCGCCGAAAAGTACTACCGCGAAGCGATCGCGGTGTCGCAGCAAACGGACGACCGGTACGGTGAGTTGACGGCCCTGGTGAACATCGGCGAGCTGCTCCGCCTGCGCGGCGACCTGGCCGGATCCGTGGCGCCGTACGAGCGTGGGCTGGCGCTGGCGCGCGAGCTGTCGATGCCGCAGCAGGAGGCGTACACCATGGCGGCGATGGGCGACCTCGCGCTGTGGCAGAACAACTTCCCGGAGGCGAAGCGGCGGCACACGGTGGCGCTGCAGATGCGGAAGAAGTCGAACGAGCGCGTGTTCACGGCGCAGAGCCAGGTCATGCTCGCGAACGTCCTGCTGGAGGATGGCAAGCCGCAGGAGGCCGACGCGCTGCTCCGCGAAGCAATTCCGGTCTTCGCGAAGGAAGCGGCGGCGGAGGATGAAGCGCTGGCGCAGGAGACGCGCACGCGCGTCTTCCTGGCGCTCGGCCGTCCGGCCGATGCGCAACAGGCGCTCGAACGCGCCCAGACGCTGACGCGCGAGAGCCGCACCCTCGGCCTGCTCAGCGCCATCGCCGCCACCGACGCGCGCCTGCTGCTGGCGGCCGGAAAAACCGATGCCGCGGCATCACGGGCGCGCGAGGCCATCGCCGACGCGGAGAAGAGCGAGCTCGTGGCCGCGGCCCTCGACGCGCGCCTCGTGGCCGCGGACATCGACGACCGCCGCGGCAGGACCGCCGCCGCTGCCAGGTCGCGCACGGCCATCCGCGACACCGCGCAGAAGCACGGCCTGCTGCTGATCGCTGCAAAAGCTCGGTCACTACCTATCGACGGAAGATAGATGTGGCGCCAAAGGCGCCGCGGAAGTAAACCACGGCGTCCGCGCAGTTCTCGGCGCCACCGGCTTGTCATACCGAGCGTAGCGAGGGACCTGTGCGGGTGGGGCGCGGTGCACGCGCCACACACCCCGAGCCCCACCCGCCCAGGTCCCTCGCTCGACGCTCGGGATGACACCTGTTGCGGGAAAACCGCGGGCGTCCAGCAGTCCATACGGATAACGGGCCAATGGACATGACTGCGAGCACTATGCGATTCGAGCACGACCTGCTCATCAGCTACGCGCACATCGATGACCAGACCCTGGTCACAGGCGAGAACGGGTGGGTCTCGCGTCTCCATCGGCTGCTGGAGATCCGGGTGGCGCAACTCTTCGGGCAGACGCCGAAGATCTGGCGCGATCCGAAGCTGCAGGGGAACGACTTCTTCGCCGACACCATCCTGGAGCGCCTGCCGAAGATCGCGGCGCTGCTCTCCGTCGTCTCGCCGCGCTACGTGCAATCCGAGTGGTGCAACCGCGAGCTGAAAGAATTCTGCCGCGCGGCACAACAGTCGGGCGGCGTACGTGTGGCGGACAAGGCCCGCATCTTCAAAGTCGTCAAAACACCCGTGCAGCGCGAGCGGTTGCCCGAGGAAGTCCAGCCGATGCTCGGCTACGAATTCTTCGTGTACGACGAGAGCGGGCGCGCCCGCGAGCTGGCGCAGGAGTATGGCCCGGGCGCCGACCGCGCCTTCCTGACCAAGCTCGACGACCTCGCCTACGACATCACCCAGCTCCTCGAACTGATGCAGCACGAGGAAGCAGGCCTGCCGGTGCCTGTCGCGGAAGTCTCGAAAGGCACGGTCTACCTCGCCGAGACCAGTTTCGAGTTGAAAGAAGAGCGCGAGGGGATCAAGCGCGATCTCATTCGCAACGGTTACGAAGTGCTGCCGGACCGGCCGCTCCCGCTGGTGTCGTCCGAGCTCGATCGCTTCGTGCGCGAACAGCTCTCGCGCTGCAAGCTCTCCATCCACCTGATCGGCAAGAACTACGGCATCGTGCCCGAGGGCGCCGTGCAGTCGATCGTGGAGCGGCAGCAGGGACTGGCCTCCGAGATCGGGCCGGCCGCGGGGCTGGCCAGCGTGATCTGGCTCACGCCCGGTATTGAAGTCGAAGACACCCGCCAGCGCGCCTTCATCGACCACCTGCACAACGACGCCGAAGTGCATGCCACCGCCGAGGTGCTGCAGGTACCGCTCGAAGAGCTCAAGACCCTCGTCCATCACAAACTGGCCCCGCCGCCGGCACCGAAGAAAGCTCCTGCTGCCGCGGCACCGCGCCAGGAAGTCACGCGCGTGTACCTCCTGTGCGATCAGCAGGACGTCGACGCGGCCCGTGCCGTCGAGGACCACCTCTTCGGGCAAGGCTTCGAAGTGATTCTGCCGCTGTTCGAAGAAGACGAAGCGGCCGCGCGCCTCGAACATGAAGAGAACCTGCAGTCGTGCGACGCCGTGCTGGTCTACTACGGCGCGGCGGGGGAGCTCTGGCTGCGCCGCAAACTGCGCGAGCTGCAGAAGAGCGCCGGCCTCGGGCGCGACAAGCCGTGGCTGGGCCGCGCCATCTACGTCGGCGGCCCGGTCACCCCGCAGAAAGAACGCTTCCGCACGCTCGAAGCGACGCTCATTCAGGAGCCCGCGAGTGGGTTCGATCCTGCGGCCTTGGACAGCTTCCTCGGCGAGCTCGGGCTGGCGAGGGCACTGCCATGAGCAGCTCTCCGCACCTCCACATCGTCCCCGAGCCAGAGCCGGCCCTTGGATTCAACCCGTTCCCCGGCCTGCGGCCTTTCGAGCCGGATGAGGATTACCTCTTCTTCGGCCGCGAGAAACAGACCGACGAGCTGCTGCGCAAGCTGCGCACGACGCGCTTCCTTTCGATCCTCGGCAGCTCCGGCAGCGGCAAGTCGTCGCTGGTCCGCTCCGGCCTGATCCCGACGCTGTACGGCGGCGGGATGACCCGGGCCGGCTCGCGCTGGCGTGTGGCCATCATGCGTCCCGGCGAAGATCCCCTCGGCAATCTGGCGGCCGCGCTCAGTTCCCCCGGCGCCCTCGGCGACGCGAATGGCGATGAAGGACTGACCCGCGCCTTCTTCGAGACTACGCTGCGCTCCAGCCAGCTCGGGCTGGTCGAGTGCATCCGCCAGTCGCGCATTCCGCCGCGCGACAACGTGCTCGTGCTGGTCGATCAGTTCGAAGAGCTGTTCCGTTACAAGCGCAGCCGCCGCGTGGTCGGCCGCGACGAAGCGGTGGCCTTCGTCAAGCTGCTCCTGAACGCACGTGCGAGCGACATCGCGGTTTACATCGCCGTGACCATGCGCTCCGACTTCATCGGCGACTGCATGGAGTTCGGCCAGCTGCCGGAAGTGATCAACGACGGCATCTACCTCGTGCCGCGCATGACCCGCGACGAGTTGAAGTCCGCCATCACCGGCCCGGTGGCCGTGGGCGGCGCGCTGATCGCGCCGCGCCTGGTCTCGCGGCTGCTCAACGACGTCGGCGACGATCCGGACCAGCTCCCGATCCTGCAGCACGCGCTGATGCGCACGTGGGACAACTGGGAGCGCGACCAGTCGCCGGGCGAGGGGCTGGACCTCCGTCATTACGAAGCGATCGGCACGATGCACACGGCGCTCTCGCGCCACGCGGAAGAGTCGTACAGCGAGCTCGATGCGCGCGGACAGGAGATCGCCGAGAAGCTGTTCAAGGCGCTGACGGACAAAGGATCGGACATGCGCGGCGTGCGCCGTCCGGCGCCGCTCAGCGAGATTTGCGCGCTGGCCGAGGCGAGCGTCGACGAAGTGATCGCGGTCGTGGAGCGCTTCCGCAAGCCGGGCCGCTCTTTTCTCATGCCGCCGGTGGGCATCCCGCTGCGCGAGACATCCATCCTCGACATTTCCCACGAGAGCCTGATGCGCGTGTGGGATCGCCTCTCCGGCTGGGCCATCGACGAGGCGCGCTCCGGTCAGCTCTATCTCAACGTGGCCCGCGCCGCGCAGCGGCACGAAGAAGGCATCGCCGCGCTCTGGCGCGATCCGGAGCTGCAGCTGGCCCTGACGTGGCGCGGGACCGAGCGCCCCACGGAACAGTGGGCCTCCCGCTATGACCCGTTCTTCGCGCGGGCCATGAAGTTCCTCGACGACAGCCGCACGGAGCGGGACCAGGAAGTGCGCGACAAGGAATCGCGCCGCCGCCGCGAGCTGCGGCTGGCCCGCGCGTTGGTGGTGATCTTCTCCACCGCCTCGCTGCTGATGCTGGCGCTGGGGGCGTACGCCTGGACGCAGAAGAACGAGGCCGTGGTCGCGCAACGCGTGGCCGAACGCGAAGCCGGACGCGCCAGGCAGGCGCTGGCCCTCGTCGAGGAAAAGAAGAAGCTCGTCGACGCCGCGAAGCTCGTCGCGGAGCAGCAAAGCGTGCTGGCCGTACGGCAGAAGGTCCTGGCCGAAGAGCAGCGCCGCAATGCCGAGCACCAGACGCGCGTGGCCACCGAGCAGACCGCCATCGCCTTGACGGAGCGGCAGCGCGCGGAGTCCGAACAGCAGAACGCCGAGGCAAAGGAGCGGGAAGCGCAGGAGCAGAAAGCGGTGGCCGAAGTCGCGCGCGGCCAGGCAGTCGACGAAAAGGCGAAGGCCATGGC
>JAXDJK010000359.1:0-6119 GCA_034665665.1 Acidobacteriota bacterium | reverse complement strand
CATCTTCCTGACCGGCTACGACGTCCAGGCCATCAATCTCCAGGACGTCCTGGTCCGCGGCGTCATCGCGCCGCCGAACGGGACGACGAACACGGTCCGGCCCGGAATCCGCTCCCTTCCGAACAACGCCAATCCGAACTTTCTCCCTGCCGCCACGCAACAGTGCAATGGAAACTCGATCCCGCGGATCATCCCCGCGTCCCTGCTCAACGACGTGATGCGGGCGCTCACCATCCGGCCCAACGCACAGTGCCAGTATCCGGCCGGTGCGCCGGCCTCCAGCATGGCCACCGGCTACGTCACGATCGATCTCGTCGCCACCTGCACGCTCGAGAACCCGCTGTCGCCGGCCTACTGGGACACGCTGCTCTACGACAACGTCCTGACCGGTGACTGGGAGCTCGTCGCCCCGAATCCGGCCACCGGCAACTACGCGGAAGGGAACCCGATGGTGCACATTCGCGCCATCCCGGAAGGCGGCAACGCCGGCAGCTCCCTCGAATCGCCGCTGCCCTTCACGTTCTACGACCGGCTCCTCCCCGCCGGAAAGAAGCGCACCGATCGCCGGCAGCCGCTGCCCTCCACCTTCACCGCGCGCTTCATCGAGGGCGGCACCGGGTCCTTCGATACCGATCTGCTGATCTGGCGCGAGGGAGCGGCCGGCGCGGACCGCGGCTGCGACCTGACCGGGAATGACCTGCCGATCGCCGAGCTGGTGCGCTTCGACGAACGCGAGAACGCCACCGTCCGGATCGGCACCGACGGCACGCTGGGCGTCGCCTCGAGCGTGAGGACGGCCACCACCTTCTTCCCTCCCGCGACCGAGGACGTGGCCGGCTGGCTGTACGTCAACCTGAACAACGGCGGCGCCGCCAGCTACAGCGCCAACTCCCGCTACGACCTCGTCTCCGACTCCAGCACCGTCCGCGGCTTCCGCCAGAGTCAGGGCTGGGTCACGACGCGGATGGCCGCCGAAGGCCGCTACGGTGTCGCATTCGACGCGGCATCGCTCGGCAACGGCTGCACGCCCTCGCCCGCCAGCCCCGAGCTGCGCAGCGTCGGCGCCACGCTGCATCCCATCGGGCCCGCTCCCGATCGCACCACCGACGTCCTGCCCGCCGGCAACGTCACCCATCGCAACGACGACTCCTGCGACATCGCCCTCCTGCCCGCCGCGACGTTGCTCCTCCCGTACTTTCAGGTCGATGTCACCGAGGGGCGGAACGAGGCCATGACCACCCTGGTCACGGTCGTCAATACGTCGAACCAGCCGCAGATCGCGCGCATGACGATCTGGACCGACTTTGGCTATCCGGTCCTCACCTTCGACGTCTTCCTCACCGGCTACGACGTGCAGGCCGTCAATCTCTACGACGTCCTCGTCGACGGCCGCCTGCCCGGCAGCGGCTCGCAATCCAGTCCCCGGGGTGCACGCTCGACCGGGGACAACCCGCACTTTCTTCCCTCTGCCCAGACCAGTTGCACCACGCTCCCCTCCTCCATTCCGGCGGCGCTCCTGGCCGATGTCCGCGCGACCTTGCAGGTCGGCCACAACACGGCCTGTGGCCAGAAGCGCCTCGGCGGTACCCACGAAGCAGCCCTCGGTTACGTGACCGTCGACGTCGTCGCCACCTGCGGGGCACGGTCGCCGCGCGATCCGGAATCGGCGGGAGAGCTGCTCTTCGACAACGTCCTGACGGGCGATTACCAGCTCGTCGATCCCCACCCCGGCACCGGCAACTTCGCCTACGGCTCGCCGCTCGTGCACATCCGGGCCATTCCCGAAGGCGGCAACGCCGGCGCGATCGTGCCGACGAAGTTGACCCGCACCTTCTACCAGCGCCTCTCCAACGGCGTGGACCGCCGGCAGCCGTTGCCGTCGACCTTCGCGGCGCGCTACATCCAGGGTGGCGGCACTTCGTTCCAGACCAGCTTCGCGGTCTGGCGAGAGGCCGGAACGCAACCGCACGCGGGATGCACCGGCTACCTCGACAACGCCGGCATGACGTACGTGGAAGCGGTGCGCTTCGACGAGCGTGAGAATCCGACCACCAATGTTCCGGACATCACCATCGGCTTTCCGATCCCCGAGCCGACCCTCCCGGCGTCCTCGCTCATTACCTCGAGCTACAACGAGCTCCCGCCGCTGGAATCAGGCGATGTGGCGGGCTGGATGTACCTGAATCTCGCCACCACCATCGAGGGCGACAGCAGCGCAGCCCCACTGCCGAACCAGGCCTGGGTAGTGACCACCATGTCCGCCGAGGGCCGCTACGGCGTGGCCTTCGACGCCATGGCCCTCGGCAACGGCTGCAGTCCCCCGCGCCTCTCCTCGGACTCCTTCGCTCAGCCGATCCGCCCCTGAGAACGTTGATGATGAAAACGCTGTTTGTCGCGATGTCGTTCGGCATCGCCATGGCCGCAGCATCCGCGGCCGCGCAGGACCTCCCATCCACCACCGCCAACGACGCCAGCTGCGACATCGCGTTGCAGCCGGCGGCGACGTTGCTCATGCCGTACTTCGAGGTCGCGGCCGACCAGCCGGCCTCTGTGGCGAAGACAACGCTCGTCACCATCACGAACGTCACCAACCAGCCGCAGATCGCGAATGTGACGATCTGGACGAACCTGGACCGACCGGTGCTGAACTTCCCGATCTTTCTGACCGGCTACGACGTGCAGAGCATCAACCTGTACGACCTCCTGACACGCGGCGTCATCGCCCCGCCGTCCGGGACCTCCAACGCCACCAGGCCCGGCTCGCGGTCGCGCCTGAACGGCGCGAACCCGCACTTCCTCGCCTCCGCCGAGCAGGCCTGCAGCCGCAACTCGATGCCGGTGTCCGTTCCGCAGTCGCTTCTCGCGGTGGTCGTGCAGGCGCTCACCACCCGGCCGGCGGCGAATTGCAACTACGCCGGAGCGACGTCCGAAACGCTGGCCACCGGCTACGTCACCATCGACGTCGTGGCCACCTGCACCCTCGAGAACGCGTCGTCGGCCAACTACTGGAACGTGCTGCTGTACGACAACGTGCTCACCGGCGATTACGAGATCGTCAGCCCGAATGCCGCCACCGGCAACTACGCGGAAGGCAACCCGTTGGTGCACATCCGGGCCGTACCGGAAGGCGGGCCGGCCGGCAGCACGACCGTGTCGCCCCTCCCCTTCACGTTCTACGACCGCCTGACGCCCGCGGGGAAACGCCGCACCGACCGGCGCCAGCCGCTGCCCTCCACGTTCCTGTCGCGCTTCATCGAAGCCGGTCCGACGGCGTTCGACACGCAGCTCATGATCTGGCGCGAAGGCCTGACCGGGCCGCTCGGTACCTGCGATCCAACTGTCAACGACACCATCGTCGGCGAGATCGTGCGCTTCGACGAGCGGGAGAATCCCACGGCGCGTTTGGCCACCAACGGTACGATCGGCAATGCCGAAAGCATTCACACGACCAGCGGTGACCTCTTCCCCCCGGCCACCAGCGACGTGGGCGGATGGCTGTACCTGAACCTCAACAACGGCGGCTCGGCCTCGTACAGCGCCGACCCGCGCTACGACCTCGTCTCCGGCTCCAGCACGGTCCGCGGCGTCCGCCAGAGCCAGGCCTGGGTCGCTCCGCGCATGGCCGCGGAGGGACGTTATGCCGTGACCTTCGACGCCACGGCCCTCGGCAACGGCTGCTCGCCCGCGCCGGCCAGTCCGACCATGGCGGCGGCCGGTGCCACCGTCCGTCCCATCGGACCGGCGCCGGTTCCGGCGAATGACGTCGAGCCGGTGGGCACCATTACCCACCGCAACGACGACTCCTGCGACATCGCCCTGCAGCCGGCGGCGACGCTCCTGCTCCCGTACTTCCAGGTGGCAGCGCGTCAGGACCGGAAAGGCCTGACCACCCTCGTCACCATCGTGAATACGTCCAGCCAGCCGCAGATCGCTCGCGCTACGATCTGGACCGACTGGGCCTACCCGGTGATCACCTTCGACATCTTCCTGACCGGCTACGACGTCCAGGCCATCAACCTCTACGACGTGCTGGTAAACGGCCTGCTGCCGGGCAACGGCCCGCAGAACAGCCCCACCGGATCGCGCTCGGTGGCCAGCAACCCGAGCTTCCTCCCCTCGGCACAGACCAGTTGCGCGCAACTGCCGTTGCTGATCCCGCCCTCCCTCGCCAGGGAGGTGCTCACCGCGCTGGGCTACGGCACAATCTCCACGTGCGGATCCGGATCCACGGCAGTGGGTTTCACGCATGGCGACGCCGTCGGCTACATGACTTTCGATCTCGTGGCCACCTGTTCGGCGAAGGCGCCGGGTCAGCCGGGCGCCGCCGGCGAGCTGCTCTACGACAACGTCCTGACGGGCGACTACCAGCTCGTCGATGCGAACCCCGCCACCGGAAACTACGCGCTCGGCTCGCCGCTGGTGCACGTGCGGGCCGTCCCTGAGGGCGGCAACGCCGGGCAGACGATCCGGACCAGTTTCGCGCGCACGTTCTACCAGCGCTTCACCGGGGGGACGGACCGTCGCCAGCCCCTCCCTTCCACCTTCGCAAGCCGCTACATCCAGGGTGGGAGCACCGGGTTCAAGACCAACTTCACCATCTGGCGCGAGGCCCCGCGTCTGACGCAAACCGGATGTCCAACCTTCGCGGCGTTGGATTATGTGGAGACCGTCCGCTTCGACGAGCGCGAGAATCCGACCGCCCTCACGGGCGAAATGATCGATTCACAGCCATTCTTCAGTCCCGGCCTGCAGGCAACGACCAGGATATCGTCCGAGGACAGACTCTTCCCGCCGCTGGAATCGTGCGACGTGGCCGGCTGGATGTACTTCAACCTCGCTGTCAAGTACCCGTTCCCGGACGAGTTCGCGAACCAGGCCTGGATCACCACCACGATGCACGCGGAAGGCCGCTACGGCGTGGCCTTCGACGCCACCGCCATGAGTAACGGCTGCACCCCTGCGCCCCGGCAGGTCTCGGACACCCGCAACCCCATCGGACCAGGCAATTGATGAAGCGCCTTCTCCTGCTGCTGTCGCTCCTCCTCGTCGCGACGACCGCCTTCGCGCAGGACGTCCGCCCATCCACCACCGCCAACGACGCCAGCTGCGACATCGCGTTGCAGCCGGCGGCGACGTTGCTCATGCCGTACTTCGAGGTCGCGGCCGACCAGCCGGCCTCTGTGGCGATGACAACGCTCGTCACCATCACGAACGTCACGAACCAGCCGCAAATCGCGAACGTGACGATCTGGACGAACCTGGACCGGCCGGTGCTGAACTTCCCGATCTTTCTGACCGGCTACGACGTGCAGAGCATCAACCTGTACGACCTCCTGACACGCGGCGTCATCGCCCCGCCGTCCGGGACATCCAACGCCACCACGCCCGGCTCGCGGTCGCTCCTGAACGGCGCGAACCCGCACTTCCTCGCCTCCGCCGAGCAGGCCTGCAGCCGACAGCGACGCTCCTCCTGCCGTACTTCCAGGTGGCAACAAGCAAGGACAGAATCGGCAGGACCACCCGCGTCACCGTCGTGAATACGTCGAACCAGCCGCAGATTGCCCGCGCCACGATCTGGACCGACTGGGCCTTCGCGGTGATGACCTTCGACATCTTCCTGACCGGCTACGACGTCCAGGCCATCAACCTGTACGACGTCCTCGTGAACGGCCGTCTGCCTGGCACCGGCTCGGTGAACAGCCCCGCCGGCTCGCGCTCGGTGGCCGGCAACCCGCGCTTCCTGCCGTCGGCACAGACCAGTTGCGCCCAAATGCCATCGGCCATCTCGTCCGCGCTCATCCAGTACGTGCTCAATGCGTTGCGGAACGGCACGTACCCCGAGTGCGGGAACGCGCGCGCGCCATGTCCGTCGAGGGCCGCTACGGCGTGGCCTTCGACGCCACCGCCCTCGGCAACGGCTGCAGTCCCCCGCGCCTCTCCTCGGACTCCTTCGCTCAGCCGATCCGGCCGTAGGCCTATGCGGAAAAGTCTCTTGTTCCTGCTCGCCGCGGGCGCGTTTTCCGCGGCGGACCAGGACCTGCCGTCTAGGATTGGCCGCTCCCGGGACGGGCGGCGGGCGTGTACGGGTTCGGCCGAACAGTAGCGGGGGCCGGGGGCGC